>JAFSVK010000125.1 GCA_017444985.1 Bacillota bacterium | reverse complement strand
ATTGAAGTAAAATTGAGATAGCTTGTTCGAGGACTAGGAAATGGCTCGAAGCCAATGTAGAGCATTGGTAAGAGACATTGACGACGTACTCGGGCAAGATAGCCAATTTTACGATTTATGACTTTTTAGAGGTTCCCTAAAACTACAAGTAATGTTAAAGTATGGATGCGGTGTTGCAATTGCGGAAAGAAATCTTACACGCGTTAGGCTCCCATGAAAGGGGAGCTGTCGGCATTAGCCGACTGAGAGGTTTCTTTTCCAATGCCACAAAAGTAATGTACACCCCAAAACAATAAATTTATATATCCCCAAATCACTACCCTAAAATAATTTCCCACAAAAAACCGCTCCAAAAAAGGAGCGGTTTTTATATGTTTATGATCACGACTCCGCCTTTTCTCTCGTAGCCCGAATCGTATATTTCTGCCAGGTCGAAGAAATGTCTTTTGCCGTAGGATATTACTTCTACTTTAGTAGTTCTTTCACTCTCAATATAGCCCGAAATATAGAACCAATGCCAGACAAAATCGGAAAGTGAGGGCTTTTTGTGCCTCAGTACCAACATGGGTACGGGTATTTCTTTGTTCACAGAAGTTATTACAGCCTCTTTGAAGGTGGGAAAGTCGCAGTTGGCATATAGAGGGGTGAAGGTTATATTTTCTCCCCTTGACAATACATAATCCCTAAAGCCTTCTATATACGCCTCAAGAGTGTCTATACCCGTAAACCTTGGCGATAGGAAAGGTTTCATTATTTTGGAAAACGCTATATAGTCTCTTTTACTTACACACTCCGTATCAAAGGGATAGAGGCACATATTTTTGTACTTTGTAAGATATATGGATATATCGCAGGCGGTCACCGCACCGCAGCCTCCTATTTTCATCCAAGGGTCTGTAAATTTTTCCTGATCGAAGCCTGTCATATTGCCTATATTAAACAGGGGAAGGTGTTTTTCGCAAACCTTATATTCTACTTGAGGTGATTCCATCATCCCGCATTTTCCCTCATGTATTCCATTATTTTCTCTATAGGCACGGGTCTTGAATAGTAGTAGCCTTGAAAATCGCTTACGGTAAAATTATTTCGGATATAATCCCGCATTTTTTCGTCTTCTATACCCTCTACACAAACGCTTTTATCCAGCTCGTGGGCACAGTTTGATATAGCCCTTAAAAGGCTTTGCTTTGAAACATCCTCCATAATATCGTCTATGAAGCTTTTGTCTATCTTTATCTGATCTACGGGAAGCTCCGCAAGGAGAGATATGGAAGAATAGCCCGTACCGAAATCATCAAGAGCGGTTTTAAAGCCTATGGATTTGAAGTATATCATATCATCTCTAAGTGCCTCCTTATTTATAAGACGGCACCTTTCCGTAAGCTCCAGCTTTATATTTCGGGGTTCTATGGAAATACCCTTTGTGATCTCAACGATATCTTTTTTAAATTCCTGCCTTTGAAGTTGGGGATAGGCAAGATTTATATTTACCACAAAGTTTTTATCTGCGGATATTATCTTTTCCGCATCCTCCATTGCCATTTTAAGTATCTGCTTACCCAGTTCATAAAATACAGGGTCTCTTTCAAGGTAGGGTATAAATACCCCGGGGGGTACCGTACCGTAGTCCTTGCTCTCCCATCTCAAAAGAGCCTCCATGGCCTCTATTTTGTCGGTTTTGGCATTGACTATAGGCTGATACACAAGGTAAAAGCCTCTGCAACCGTCAAGCACATCCTGTCTTGCAGCCGATACTATTTTGAGTATGTTGTTGTTTCTGAAACTCTCCCTACCTCCAAGCTCTATCTCAAGATCGTAGAGTTGGGAAATATTTTCCTCTTTCAGTTTTGAAATAGTGTACATAGCGGTATTGTAAAGGGTGTTGGAATCTATGGAAAAATCCTTATTTTCGTAGTAGTTACCCACAACATTCACAACTATATGAGTGCCGTCAACTTGAAGATCTTTTAAAAGATATTCTCTAAGCTCTCCGAAAACAGTACATATTTCTTCTTTTGTTATAGCGTCGCTGTCTATCAATATAGCAAATTTCGTTCCGTCGCACTTGTAGACATACCCTGCCTTGCCTAAGGAATAGAGCTTATCCGAAACAGCCTTTAACACCTTGTTGCCGAATTTAAAACCGTAGGCATTATTTATATCGAAAAAACCCCTCATACCCACCGTAATAAGGAAATAGGGCTTTTTCTGTATTTCCTTTATGCGAAGAGTATCTATAAGGGAGGTCCTGCCGTAAAGACCCGTTACGGGGTCTATGGACACATTAAGTTCGTGGTTTGTAATGGTACCCGCAAAAAACTTAAGCTCCCCGTTTTTACCTTTTATGACCTTACCCTTACAGGAACAGGTAACATACTGACCGTCCTTGTTCAATGCCCTGTAGGTCAAGTCGTGCCACTCCAATTTTCCCGAAAAAACATCCGTCAAATTTGCCACATAAGCCTCTCTTGTATCGGGATGTACATGGGGTATCCAAACAGATGCCATATCGTGTACTCTGTTTGAGGGAAGACCGAAGTAATCCACAGCCTCTTGCGACCAATATGAAAGGTCTTCTTCCATATCGCAGAGGAAAACATATTTTCCCTCAGAGGTCTCCGAAAATATTCTAAATATCTCCTCGAAATACTCCGCCACGTTTTCTTTATTCATCATCAACTTTAAGTCGTCTCTATCCATAGTATAACCTCAATTCTTGCATTTTGGGTGCAATAAAATATGTTTCGGGAAAAACGCCCAAAACAAAAGAGTTAGCATATTTAGTTCATTGTAACATATATAAATGTCAATGTCTATCAATATTTGAGGTTATAGCAAAAAAACAATGAAAAAAGTGGTATTTAAATTAGGGGCACCTCTAAAAACTCATAAATCGTAAAATTGGCTATCTTGCCCGAGTACGTCGTCAATGTCTCTCACCAATGCTCTACATTGGCTTCGAGCCATTTCCTAGTCCTCGAACAAGCTATCTCAATTTTACTTCAATAGCACTT
>JAFSVK010000124.1 GCA_017444985.1 Bacillota bacterium | reverse complement strand
TGCTATTGAAGTAAAATTGAGATAGCTTGTTCGAGGACTAGGAAATGGCTCGAAGCCAATGTAGAGCATTGGTGAGAGACATTGACGACGTACTCGGGCAAGATAGCCAATTTTACGATTTATGAGTTTTTAGAGGTTCCCTTATACCATAAAAACACAAAAGCCTCCCCTGAAAGGGGAGGTGGCAGCTTTAGCTGACGGAGAGGTTCCGCCATAAAGATAAATCGGTAATTATCAAAACGGATGCCTGAAAAATCAATTTTTACGCGTTAGCTAAAATTGATTTGGGTAGATGAATTATTGTTTGTGGGTGTACATTACTTTTTGTGGTTTTGAGCGGTACGGATAGCTCTGCGAACACAGGTATTGGTCGTTCCGTCGTCAGCCCTATGGGCTTCCTTCCCCTCCCGGGGTGGGTACCTCTCCGACACGGCTACCGCCGTGTTTCCTCCCCTTTCAGGGGAGGCTTTTCCGTTGCCTCGAGTTTTGTTTTTTTCTTACTTTGTTGCTACTCCAATGTATGCTTGCCATATTTAACTCCTAAGTCACACCGACACTCAGCCTCGCCTGAAAGGAGAGGTGGCAGCTTTAGCTGACGGAGAGGTTTCGCCACAACGGTAAATTTGTAATTACCGAAAACGTTGATGGAAAAATCAATTTTTACGCGTTAGCTAAAATTGATTTGGGTCAACAAATTACAATTTATCGACTAAAATCTAAAAAGGGAAAATCAAATTTTAACATCTGCGTATAAAATTTTGATTTTCCCATCCTTAGCTTCGATAAATTAGCATTACTCATCGCTTTTTTCCGTAGTGGTCTGTGTGTTTTCTTCTCCTTGGTTGCCTTCCTCGTAAGGCGGCTCCGAAGGAGGTTCTACGGGTTTGGGTCCCGGGGCGTCGGGGGAGGAGATAACAAGGTTTACGCTTGTATCGTTAGATATCTCTTCTCCCGCTGTATCCTTTATGATAAGGGGTACGGAAGTGTTTCCCGGGGTCTGTCCGCTTATATCCACGCTTGCACTTATTTGGGATATGCTTGTGATATCGTTATCTCCGCCTATCCTAAACTTTATGTTTTCTTGTATGAATCTGGCGGTGTCACCATCTTTTGCACCTATAATATCCACATCCTTTGAGGGTATGGTGAAGTTTTTGTTTACATTTACGGTGACTTCCACCTGAGTGCTTCTTCCCGATTCTGCGGAAACGCCCTGTTCTTTAAGAACATCTGCCAGATCACAGGTTATTACCGTGTTTCCCGTTACGGAGGAAAGGTCGGCATCGGGTATTTTTACGGATTTTAAATTATCCACCTTTTCCCTCTCGCCTATTACCTTTATTTCCGAGGGGGTAAATGTTATGTTTTCAACGCTCATATAAGAGGGTAGGTTTTTGATCTCGGGCTTTTCAAGACTTACGGTACCCTGTTTGTATATGTTTATGTGTACATCCACACTTTCAACGCCGAAGCCGAAGTCCGTAAGCTCCTCACCCGAAGAGCCGTAGGCGTGCAAAGAGCACTTCTTTATAATGTTTTCGTCTTCTCCCGACACGTCTATTATTGCCTCCACCTTATCTATAAGGGGCAGTCTTGCGGAAGCCCCCGTAACAAGTACGCTTTGGGTGTCACTGTAGGGTGTGCCTGCCACGAAGCCGTTTTTGGGCGTTCCCGTATAGTTTACTTTAAGGGGAAGTTCCTTGCTTTCTATTTTGTCCACTTCCACGGATACGTATGTAGGGTAGTAGGAGTTTACATCGTAGGAATACCCGTACATATTTATGGGAAGTTTGGGAGATATGAGCACGGAGTAGGTCTTGGGGAAAACATCGTCTTTGTTTATGTCTATATTAAGAAGGTCCGCATTGGCACTTATCCTGCTTTTGTTCTCCCCTTTGCTGAGCTCGTCAAGGGCGGGTCTTGTGGCACTTACTCGTATATTTACCTTTTGGTTTTTATACTTTTCGGTATCTACCACCACATAGCCTTTTTCCGCAAATTCCACAGCGTTTATAAGGGATACGGAAGTGGAAAAGTTGGCTGTCTCCACAGGGTTTACGGTGTTCATGACCAAAAACCATATCACTACGGCACCTATAAGAGAGAGTATCTTCCAACCTATATCTCTGGCAAAGAAGCCTTGTATAAATTTTAAAAATTTAGTCATTCTTGCCCCTCCCTTTCAGGATCTTGCCTATACCCTTTTCTTCGGGGGTGGAAACAAGAGAGTTTATAACCTTTTTAAAGTGGCTTTCACTTACTGCTTTTTGTAATTTTCCGTTTATGGCAAGGGATATTTTTCCTGTTTCCTCCGACACTATTATTACCACTGCATCGGATATTTCGCTTATACCCACAGCCGCTCTGTGTCTTGTGCCAAGTTCCTGCCCTATCTCTCTTTCGGTCACGGGCAATATACAGGAGGCGGCGGCAATGGTGTTGTTTCGTATTATCACCGCTCCGTCGTGAAGAGGAGTTTTATCCACAAATATATTGCTGAGAAGCTGGGAGGAGATACTGCCGTTTATAGGTACTCCCGAAGCCTTTACTATCTCTCCTACGGATACGCTCTGTTCCACAACGATAAGAGCTCCCGTCTTTTTTTCGGAAAGGAAGGAACAGGCTGTTATAATGCTTTGGGCACTTTCGGGGGAAAGCTCGTTTTTACTTCTGCCCGTCAGAAATGAAAGTTTTGAAAAACCGCCTGCACCTATTTGCTCAAGGGCTTTTCTTATTTCGGGCTGGAAGATGATTATTACGGCTATAACGCCTACGGAAAATGTTTTTTCTATAAGCCAGGTAAGGGTGTACAGGTGAAAACGATAGCTCAATATACTTATGGCGGCTATCATTATAAGACCTCTGAAAAGCGTCCAAGCACGGGTCTCCCTTATCCATTTTATAATGATGTATATTATAACGGCAACACAAAATATATCCACAATGTCCGAAATACGAACAAAAGGGATATTGAATCTGGAAAAATTCAGTTGTTCTATTATCTGACCTAAGGGCCCTGTCTTGTCGTTCATATATATTCTTCCCTTAAACGGTATTTTGCCATATTTAAGGCAGTTACATAGATTATAGCATATTTTTTTGCTGTTTTTATTACAATATGATTAAATTTCTGCCGAGATTGCACAAATTTTACAAAATTTAATTCCGCTCTTGACTTAGAGATTTGAATGTGGTATTATATCCTGCGTATGCGAAAAGCGTACATCCTTGCTCTTGCTTAAGGCAAGGGCCAAAGTCCAAAAGGAGGTGCACAATATGAAAAAGTACGAATTAGCTGTAGTTTACAGCCCCAACCTTGACGAAGAGGCTTTAAACGCAGAGAAGGCAAGTGTAAATGCCCTTATCGAAAGATTCGGCGGAGTTGTTGAGAAGATCGACGACTGGGGTAAAAAGAGACTTGCTTATGAAATTCAGAAAGTTAACGAGGGTATATACAACTTTATATCCTTCAGCGCAGAGACATCTGCTCCCGCTGAGATAGAAAGCCGTATGCGTATCAAAGAAAATGTACTTCGTTACCTTATCATTGCCGAAGAAGAATAAGAGGTACCCGTATGAACAAAGTTATATTACTCGGTCGTCTCGCAAGAGACCCGGAAGTGAGGTACACACAAGGTGCTGAGCCTCTTGCGGTATGCAGATTCAGTATAGCTGTCGACAGACCGCAAAGAAGGAACGATCAAGCCTCGGGAAACGACAGAACAGCGGATTTTATCAGCTGTGTATGCTTCGGAAGAAGAGGAGAGACCATTTCTCAGTACTTTAAAAAAGGCAATAGAATAGCAGTATCCGGTAGGTTACAGACAGGCGATTATACAGACTCGCAGGGCAACAAGAGATATACCACGGATGTTATAGTGGAGGAGTTTGATTTTTGCGAATCAAAAGATTCCGCCGCAGCTTCATCCTCGGCATATTCTTCACCTGCACCCTCACCCGCTCCCGCACAGTCCACAGGCTTCTATCCCGTAGACGAAAGCGGCGACGATGAAGATTTACCGTTCTGATTTTATAAGGAGGTTTTACCATGATAAATAAAAAGCGTGGCGGCAGAAGAAAAAAGCGTGTTTGCTCTTTCTGTGTAGATAAGGTTACAACAGCCGACTACAAGGATGTTGCAAAGCTTAGAAGATTTATTTCCGAAAGAGGAAAAATTCTTCCCAGAAGAATCACAGGTAACTGTGCAAAGCATCAGAGAGTTCTCACAACTGCTATAAAGAGAGCAAGACATTTAGCACTTTTGCCCTATATTCAGGAATAATAGCATAAAAGATATACCCTCTGCATTTTGCAGGGGGTTTTTATTTTTTCACATCTCCCTTTTTTATTTTTTTGGTATTGACTTATATGGGAGTTTTGTGTATAATTATACGGTATGTGGTTGGCGTAACAGCTGCATTGTTATACGGTAACCGGAGGGAGGGAAAATCGTGTCTGAGGTTAGAGTAAAAGAAAATGAATCTTTAGATAGCGCTCTTCGTCGCTTCAAGAGAAGCTGTGCAAAAGCCGGAATTATGGGCGAAGTACGCAAGAGAGAGCATTATGACAAACCCAGCGTAAGACGTAAAAAGAAGTCTGAAGCTGCAAGAAAGCGTAAGTATAACTGATACGGAGTGATCCTATGTCTTTAAAACAAGCTCTTTTTGACGGGCTTAAAGAGGCTATGAAGAATAAAGACACAGCCAAGAAGGAAGTTATACAAATGGTTCGTGCAGGTGTTCTTCAAATCGAGAAAGATTCCCATATAGATGAACTCGATGACCAAGGCGTATCAGCTGTTATTTCAAAGGAAATAAAAAAGCTCAAGGATGTTATACCCGATTTCAAGCAGGGTGGCAGAGAAGACTTGGTTGAAGAAGCTGAGAAAAAAATAGCAATACTGACAGCTTACCTTCCCGAGCAATTGTCCGAAGACGAAATAAAGCAAATTATTTCTCAGGCTATCTCCGAATGCGGAGCGGGATCTATGAAAGATATGGGAAAAGTTATGTCTGCTGTCACTGCCAAAACAGCGGGACGTGCCGACAACAAAATAGTAAGTGGCTTGGTAAGAGCCGCACTTCAAAACTTATGATCTTAAACGGGTACCTTCGGTACCCGTTTTTTTATAAATATTTATAATAATACCTTGTAGAGAACTGTGTATATAAAGGATAACAACGCGAATATTTCAAAAACTTATGGGGACCTCTAAAAAGTGCTATTGAAGTAAAATTGAGATATCTTGTTCGAGGACTAGGAAATGGCTCGAAGCCAATGTAGAGCATTGGTGAGAGACATTGACGACGTAATCGGGCAAGATAGCCAATTTTACGATTT
>JAFSVK010000123.1 GCA_017444985.1 Bacillota bacterium | reverse complement strand
TATATGAGTGGAGTGGTTCATATATTTATTATACCACTAAAAAAAGACTTTTTCACCATTTTTCTGTGAAAAAGTCTTTTTTTACACTGTTTTACGGGTTAAAACCCTTCTATTTACGGGAATGTGTTTTTTCACACCCCCCTTTTTATCAACCCTGTCTTTGTTTGTGTTTAGGGTTCTCACATATTATTCTTATAACACCTTTTCTCTTTATAACCTTGCATTTTTCGCACATAGGCTTAACCGAGGGTCTGACCTTCATTGCAATTCTCCTTTCATTTACCTCTCCAGGTAATTCTTCCTTTACTGAGATCGTAGGGGGACATTTCGATCTTTACCTTATCCCCGGGGATGATCCTTATATAGTTGGTTCTGAGCTTACCTGAAATATGGGCAAGAATCTTGTGTCCGTTCTCCAACTCCACCTGAAACATGGCATTGGGCAATTTCTCGAGAACGGTGCCTTCAACTTCTATAACATCACTTTTTGCCAAGTTTGTTACCTCCTATACTACCAACAAGTACCTTCCTCAAAGCTCGGGCTTCAAGTCGGTATTTTTAACGTAACCGCTAAGAGCCTTTCTTATGTCGGCATCTGTAAGGTAACCGCCCGACTCCAGCTTTTCTTTTATATCTTCAAGAATATATTTGCTTATCTGTATATGTTTATATTTTTTCTTTTTAGGATTTTGGAGCTTTCTGCCTCTGCCGTCTGCTATATAGGCATATTGGCCCTCAGCGGAAACCACTATGAAAGCCTGTCCCTTATCGTGACCTGCCTTGGAGAAAACGATCTGACCTTTTTCAAACAATTTCTTCACCCTTTACAAGAAAGATGTTTCATTCTTCAAGAGCTTTAACGATATCGGAAAAAATATCCTCTATCTCTCCGCTGCCTACGATAGTAGCAAGAAGCCCCTTTTCCTTATAGAAATCAATTACAGGCGCTGTGGTTTTGTGATATACGTCAAGTCTGTTTTTAACGGTCTCTTCGTTATCATCTTTACGCTGTATAAGCTTTTCACCGCAGTTGTCGCATACACCCTCGATTTTGGGAGGATTGTAGCGAACATGGTACATGGAGCCACACTTAGGGCAACCCCTTCTGCCTGTCATTCTGTCTATTATCTTGGAATCTTCCACATCTATACAAATAACCTTGTCAAGCTTGCCCACAATATCCTCAAGACCTTGAGCCTGAGGTACGTTTCTGGGGTAGCCGTCAAGTATATATCCGTTTTTGCAGTCTGCTTCCTGTATTCTTCCCTTAAGCATACGGGCAACTATTTCGTCGGAAACAAGTCCGCCCTCTTCCATGATCTTGCTTATTTCAACGCCTAACTCGGTTTTCCTTGCTATCTGGTCTCTTAAGAGATCTCCCGTTGAAATGTGGGCAATATCATAATGCTTTGAAAGTTTCTTTGCCTGAGTGCCTTTTCCCGCACCCGGACAACCTATAAGTACAAACTTCATAAATACACATCTCCTTATACTCTTCCGAAGAAAAAACATTCTTCGGAAGCGGTAAGTTTATCAGCTCTTTAAGAAACCTGAATAGTTTCTGTTTACAAGCTGTGACTCAAGCTGCTTAACTATTTCGAGAGCAACACCTGCTACGATGAGAAGTGTTGTACCTCCGAAGCCCATCTGTATGCCTGTAAGCCATTCAAGGACAACAGGTACCATTGCTATTATAGCGTAGGCAAAGGCTCCTATAAGAGATATTCTGTCAACTATTTTCTGTATATAGTCGCTGGTGGGCTTACCGGGTCTTATACCGGGTACGAAACCACCGCTCTTCTTCATGTTTTCCGCAACTTCTACGGAATTAAAAGCAAAGCTTGTATAGAAGAATGTGAAAGCAAATATAAGCAATACATACACTATGGCACCTACAATGTGTCTTGTAGACAAGATATTGGATATCTTTGTAAGTGTATTTGAATGTATAAGCTGATTTATAGTCTGGGGGAATTGAAGAAGCGATATTGCGAAGATTATAGACATAACGCCCGCAATATTAACCTTTATGGGTATAAAGCTGTTATTTCCACCCATGTATCTTGCTCCTACGAGCTTTTTAGAGTATTGCACGGGTACTCTTCTCTCACCGTCGTTAATGAATATTACAAATACCATTACAACAACGAGCACACCAAGGATCGCCGCTACTATAGCCCAACCTGCGGCACCACCGTCCGCTGCCGAAGCATAAAGGGACATAGCCGCATTTTTAAGGCCTGAAAGTATGTTGGCAAAGATGATGAAAGATGCACCGTTACCTATACCAACCTCGGTAAGTTTTTCACCGAGCCACATTACAAAGACCGTACCACTCATCATAAGTAAGAGAGCTACGATACGAACGAACCAAGTGTCGTTTGTAAATGCGGTATGTATTGTGTAAACCTGACCCGCACCCTGTAAAAGAGCGAGAGCCACAGTTACGAATCTTGTTATCTGAGATATCTTTTTACGACCTATCTCGCCGTCCTTTTGCATTTCCTCAAGAGCGGGTATAGCCACTGTAAGAAGCTGCATTATAATGGAAGCGGTGATGTAGGGTCCGATACCCATGGCAAATATGGTTCCGTAATTTCCACCTGTTATGAGTTGGAAAAGCGTTCCGTTTTCCTGCACATTTTTAAGGGTAGCCATATTAAGACCGGGTACGGGTATATGGGTACCCAGTCTTACTATTACAAGGACCACAAGCATATTAAATATCTTGGTGCGTATATCCTTTACGGCTAAAGCGTTTTTCAGTGTCTGGAGCATTTAATTAATCCTCCTTTTCGCTTTCCTTTTCTTTAAGAGCCTTGTAGCTGCCGCCTGCCTTTTCGATCTTCTCTTTGGCAGATGCACTTAAGTAATCTACAACAACCTCAAATTTTTTGGTAAGCTCGCCGTTGCCAAGAACCTTAACACCGTCTCTTTCGTTGGAAACAAGGCCCTTGTTCTTTAAAGCATCGATATCTATAACAGTACCTTCATCAAAAACATCGTTTAAGAGTGAAAGATTTATAGCTACGATCTCCTTGGAATTTCTGCACTTGAATCCTCTCTTGGGGATTCTTCTGTAAAGGGGCATCTGTCCACCTTCGAAACCGGGTCTTACACCGCCGCCGCTTCTGGCATTCTGACCTTTGTGGCCCTTGCCTGCAGTCTTGCCGTTACCCGAACCGTGGCCTCTACCTCTTCTGAAATTATTGGATCTGGAACCTTCGGCGCCTTTTAACTGACTTAAATCCACTGTACTTGCACCTCCCTATTAAATTTCTTCAACTTTAACAAGATGCTTAACCTTTGCAATCATACCTCTGATCGCGGCATTGTCCTGTTGTTCAACCGATGTGTTGGGCTTCTTTAAACCTAAAGCCTGAACAGTCTTTTTATGCTTGGGGAGTGATCCGATAGTGGATTTTACCAATGTAATCTTTAACATTTCAAAAGTTCCCCCTTAACCTAATATTTCTTCAACGCTCTTGCCTCTGAGCTTAGCAACTCTCTCGGGAGAAGTTCCGCGTGAAAGGCCTTCTATTGTAGCGTTTACTACGTTTCTCTTGTTTCTTGAACCTAAAGACTTGGTTCTTATGTTTCTTATACCTGCAAGCTCAAGTACGGCTCTTGCAGGACCGCCTGCGATGATACCCGTACCTTCGGGAGCGGGCTTTAAAAGAACGTGAGAGCCACCGAATACACCGTCAATTCTGTGGTATATGGAACCTGCTTCATTTCTTTCAACATAAATAAGGTTCTTTATGGCATCATCCTTACCCTTACGAATAGCATCGGGGATCTCTGTAGCCTTTCCTAAACCTACGCCAACATAACCGTTACCGTCACCTACAACTACGAGAGCGGCAAAACGGTATGTACGACCACCCTTAACAACCTTTGTAACTCTTTTTATGGTTACAACGTTATCGCTTAAGTCAAGTGTGCTGGGATCTATCTTCTTATTCACCACATTTCCTCCTTATCAGAACTTCAAGCCGGCTTCACGAGCGGCATCTGCAAGTGCTTTAACTTTACCGTGGTAAACGAAACCGCCTCTGTCAAATACAACGGTATCGATACCCTTTTCAAGAGCTTTCTTTGCAACAGCCTCTCCAACAGCCTTTGCTGCCTGAATATCGTTTGTATGCTCAAGCTTACTCTTGATATCCGCCTCAACAGTAGAAGCGGCAACAATAGTGTTCTGAGCTGTATCATCTATGATTTGTGCATATATATGCATATTTGATCTGAAAACAGCAAGTCTGGGTCTTTGAGCCGTACCCGAAATATTGTTACGAAGTCTGTAGTGACGCTTATTTCTGGCATCGGCACGAGAAGGTTTTCTTATCATTGCCTATTCACTCCTTTATTATTTCTTACCGGTCTTACCGACCTTGCGTCTTATGGTCTCTGTGGTATACTTTATACCTTTACCCTTGTAAGGTTCGGGAGGTCTCTTTGTTCTGATCTCAGCAGCAAACTGACCAACCTTTTCCTTGTCTATACCGGATACAACGATCTTGTTACCGTCTACCTTTGTTTCGATACCCTCGGGATCTTCCATAATAACGGGGTGTGAATATCCTAAAGTAAGTGTAAGCTTCTTACCCTGCTTAGCAGCTCTGTAACCTACACCGTTTATTTCAAGCTCTTTTGAGTAGCCGTTGAGAACACCCTCTATCATGTTAGCTATAAGTGTTCTTGTAAGGCCGTGTAAAGCTCTGTTTCTCTTAAGATCGTTAGGTCTTGTTACGGTTATTTCGCCGGCCTGTACATCAATGTTCATTTCCTGAGCAAATGTACGGGTCAATGTACCCTTGGGACCTTTGACCGTCATTACGTTACCGTCAGCCAGCTTTACATCTACGCCGGCAGGAATTGTAACGGGTAATTTACCTATACGTGACATTTTCTGTTTCCTCCTTACCAAACGTAAGCGATAACTTCGCCGCCAACGCCAAGCTTTCTTGCCTGCTTATCTGTGATTATTCCCTTGTTTGTGGAAACGATCGCAGTTCCCATGCCGCCTAAAACTCTGGGTAATTCATCTCTGTTTGCGTAAACTCTCAAACCGGGCTTGGAAATTCTCTTTATACCCGAAATTACCTTTTCGTTCTTATCGGCACCGTACTTTAATGTGATGAGCATAGTTTTCTTTACGCCATCTTCTGTAATATCATAACCTGCAATATAGCCTTCATCCAAAAGGATCTTAGCGATAGCTTCCTTCATTTTGCTTGAAGGAACCTCTACCGTGTCATGCTTTGCAGTATTTGCGTTTCTTATTCTTGTGAGCATATCTGCGATAGGATCACTCATTGACATGTTGTTGCCTCCTTTCGATTACCAGCTTGCTTTCTTAACACCGGGGATTTCACCTTTGTATGCTAACTCACGGAAGCAAATTCTGCAAATTCCAAACTTTTTGAGTACTGCATGGGGTCTTCCGCAAATCTTGCAACGAGTATAGCTCTGAGTAGAAAACTTAGCTTGCTTAGCCTGTTTAATTTTCATTGATTTCTTAGCCATATCTTGTAGTTCCTCCCTTATTTCATAAATGGCATACCGAAAAGTCTGAGAAGCTCTCTTGCTTCCTCATCGGTATTTGCTGTTGTAACGAATACGATATCCATACCTCTGATCTTGTCGATCTTATCGTATTGTATTTCGGGGAACATCAACTGCTCTTTAAGTCCTAAAGTGTAGTTTCCTCTGCCGTCAAAGCTGTTCGCCGATACGCCTCTGAAGTCGCGGACACGGGGAAGTGCTATGGAGATGAGCTTGTTTGCAAATGAATACATCTTATCTCCTCTGAGCGTAACCTTGCATCCTATGCTCATACCTTCACGGATCTTGAAAGCGGCAATAGACTTTCTTGCCTTTGTAACTACAGGCTTCTGTCCGGAGATGATAGTCATATCGTTTACAGCATTGTCAATGATCTTTGCATTGTCCTTAGCTTCGCCAAGTCCCATATTTATAACGATCTTTTCGATCTTGGGAACCTGCATTACATTCTTGTATGAAAACTTACTCATCATAGCCGGAACTATTTTTTCTTCATAGTATTGCTTAAATGCGTTCACTTATATTACCTCCGTGGAAATTAATCGATCACTTCGCCCGTTGACTTTGCAACTCTCTGCTTAACACCGTCAACTACCTTGTAACCGACTCTTGTAGGCTTTCCGTCAACAACAAGCATTACATTGGATGCATCTATGGGAGCATTTATTGTTATGATACCTGATGCATTGTTGACAGCACTGGGCTTAACATGCTTCTTAACGGCATTTACTCCCTCAACAAGAACTTTGTTGTTCTTTTTGTCAACAGAAACTACCTTGCCCTGCTTGCCTTTATCTTTACCTGCTATAACGGCTACCTTATCACCTTTTTTGATTTTCATGATAAGTTTCCTCCTAATTATAATACTTCGGGTGCAAGAGACAATATCTTCATATATTGCTTTTCTCTCAACTCTCTTGCAACGGGTCCAAATATACGAGTACCTCTGGGGTTCTTATCTTCTCTTATTATAACTGCGGCATTGTCATCAAACTTGATGTAGGAACCGTCGGGTCTTGCAGCACCCTTTCTTGTTCTTACAACAACGGCTCTGACAACCTCACCCTTCTTAACAACACCGCCGGGTGTTGCATCTTTAACGGTAGCAATTATAACATCGCCTATGTTTGCATATCTTCTGGTAGATCCGCCTAAAACTCTGATGCATAATATTTCCTTAGCACCGCTGTTATCGGCAACAACCAGTCTGCTTTCCTGCTGAATCATTGCTTTTCCTCCTTAGTATCGGAATTACTTAACCTTCTCAACGATCTCTACAAGTCTCCATCTCTTGTCCTTGGATAAAGGTCTTGTCTCCATAACCTTTACTCTGTCGCCGATCTGACACTCATTATTCTCATCGTGAGCCTTAAGCTTATAGGTAGTTTTCACGATTTTCTTGTATAATGGATGTCTTACATTATCCTGAACAGCCACAACTATGGTCTTGTCCATCTTATTGCTTACTACTTTTCCTATTCTTGTTTTACGAAGATTTCTTTCCACAAAAGTTTCCTCCTTCCATTATACAATATATTAAAGAGCCTTTTCCTTCTGAGCTATAACAGTCTGTATTCTTGCTATATTCTTACGGCAAACGCCTATGGATGCCGTATTGTTAAGCTGATTTGTGGCATTCTGGAATCTCAAGTTGAATAATCTCTTCTTCTCGCTTACCAATTCATTGTTTAACTCAGATATGCTCTTGGAATTTAATTCCTCGATATATTCCTTACTTTTCATTAGTTGGCACTCTCCTTCTCAAGCTCTGTGCGGGAAACGATCTTGCACTTAATGGGAAGTTTGTTTACGGCAAGTCTTAAAGCCTCTCTTGCCACCTCTTCATTTACCCCCGCTATCTCGAACATAACTCTTCCGGGCTTAACAACTGCTACCCAATACTCGGGGTTACCTTTACCGGATCCCATTCTTGTACCTGCGGGCTTCTGTGTGATGGGCTTGTCGGGGAATATCTTTATCCAAACCTGACCACCACGCTTGATGTATCTTGTCATAGCGATACGGGCTGCCTCTATCTGATTGGAGGTTATCCAGCTGGGCTCCATAGCCACTATACCGTACTCACCGTATGTGATAGTATTACCACGCATAGCCTTTCCGCTCATACGGCCTCTGAACTGCTTACGTCTTTTTACTCTCTTGGGCATTAACATTACTGAACACTTCCTTCCTTATCAGCCTTTTTCTTGGGAAGAACCGCACCCTTGTATATCCAAACCTTTACGCCTATCTTGCCGTATGTTGTATTTGCCTCGGCAAATCCGTAATCTATATCGGCTCTTAATGTCTGAAGAGGTATAGTACCGTCATGGTAAGACTCTGTTCTTGCCATCTCGGCACCGCCAAGTCTGCCTGAGCAAGTGGTCTTTATACCCTTTGCACCAAACTTCATTGTAAGCTGCATAGCTTTCTTCATAGCTCTTCTGAAAGTTACACGGTTTTCAAGCTGTCTTGCTATATCCTCAGCCACAAGCTGGCTGTTAAGCTCGGGACGCTTGATCTCCTCTACATTTACATTAACTCTTGTGCCAACCATTTTCTGAAGCTGTGCCTGAAGTTCCTGTATAGCGGCACCCTGTCTTCCTATTATTATGCCGGGCTTTGAGGTAAATATAGTAACCTTTACTCTCTCGTTGGTTCTCTCTATGGTAGTCTTTGCAACACCTGAGTTAGCCAACTTCTCTTTTATGTAATTTCTGAGCTTGTTATCTTCTACAAGGTACTGTGCATAATTTTTCTTATCAGCATACCAGGTGGAATCCCAGTCCTTTATTATGCCAACTCTTAATCCATGAGGATTTACTTTTTGACCCATGAATCTGTCCTCCTTATTTCTCGTCCAGGTAAATTGAAATGTGGGATGTCTTCTTGTTTATTCTGTATGCTCTGCCCTGAGCTCTGGGACGTACTCTCTTGAGAGTGGGGCCCTGGTTAGCTCTTACATCTGCTACATACAGGCTGTCTCTGTCAAGCTCTAAGTTATTCTCGGCATTGGCAACAGCACTCTTTAATACCTTTTCAATTATCTCTGCAGCGTATCTGGGGGAGTACTTAACTATAGCAAGTGCCTCATCTACGCCTTTACCCTTTATCTGGTTTAAAACAACTCTGGCCTTTGTATCGGAAACTCTTACGAACATTGCATGAGCCTGAGCTCTTCTGTCCTTATTTTCCGCATTTCTGGCCTTCTTGATCTGACTTCTATGTCCTTTTGCCATTTCAAGGTCCTCCTTCTGAAATTTAAAACCTTATTATCTTGATGAGGACTTCTTCTCGGCGTCCTTACCGTGACCTCTGTATGTTCTTGTTAAAGCGAACTCGCCTAACTTGTGTCCTACCATATCCTCTGTGATGAATACGGGAACGTGCTTTCTACCGTCGTGTACAGCTATTGTATGACCTATCATTTCGGGGAATATAGTTGAGCGACGGGACCATGTCTTTATAACATTCTTTGTACCTGCTTCGTTCTGTGCCTCTACCTTCTTCATAAGATGATCGTCACAGAAAGGTCCTTTTTTAAGTGATCTACTCATATTTTCCTCCTGTTATTTAGCTTTTCTTGCTCTTACGATATATTTGTTGCTGTGTTTATGCTTCTTTCTGGTCTTGTAACCTAAAGCAGGCTTACCCCAAGGTGTGCTGGGAGCGGGACGACCAACGGGAGCTCTACCTTCACCACCACCGTGAGGGTGATCGTTGGGGTTCATGACAGAACCTCTTACGGTAGGTCTTATACCCATGTGTCTCTTCTTACCTGCCTTACCTATGTTTATAAGCTCGTGGTCGATGTTACCTACCTGACCTACGGTAGCTCTGCACTTTATAGGTAAAAGTCTCATTTCTCCCGAGGGGAGTCTTACTGTGGCATACTTGCCTTCCTTAGCCATAAGCTGTGCAACGTTACCCGCGGAACGAACAAGCTGACCGCCTGCACCGGGTGTCATCTCGATGTTGTGGATCTCGCAACCTACGGGAAGATCGCTCATAGGTATACAGTTACCTACTCTTACTTCGGCATCGGAACCGTTTACAACGGTCATACCTACCTTTAAGCCGTTGGGAGCGAGGATGTATCTCTTCTCACCGTCAGCATAGGTTATAAGAGCGATGTTTGCTGTTCTGTTGGGATCGTACTCTATAGCGGTTACCTTTGCGGGGATACCGTCTTTATCGTTTCTCTTGAAATCTACTATTCTGTATTTCTTCTTAGCACCGCCGCCATGGTGACGAACAGTGATCTTACCCTGATTATTTCTACCCGAGTTTGTCTTGATGTGTACCGTAAGGCTTTTTTCGGGTGTTGATTTTGTTATCTCCGAGAAGTCAGAAACCGTCATCTGTCTTCTGGAAGGTGTATAAGGCTTAAATCTCTTTATACCCATTATTTACACTCCTTTATGTGAATTTCGCAGGTCTTTCGACCTATACTTTCTTCCCTGTATTACATACCCTGGAAGATCTCTATTTCTTTGCTTTCTTCTGTGAGCTTAACGATAGCTTTCTTTCTGTTGTTTGTCTTACCGAAAGTATAGCCTCTTCTCTTTGTCTTACCGTTTATGTTCATGGTATTTACGCTTGCAACCTTTGTACCTTCGAACATAGCCTCAACAGCCTGCTTGATCTGTATTTTGGTTGCATCGGGGTGTACATAGAAAGCATATTTTTTATCTGCCATATCATTCATGGTTTTTTCCGTGATAACAGGCTTTAATATAACGTCATAATACTTAAGGTCTGCCATTATGCATACACCTCCTGGATCTTTTCTATAGCATCCTTTGAGATAACAAGGCTGTCATACTTTAAAATGTCATATACATTTATGGTATTAACATAAGCGCTCTTTACTGTAGGGATGTTCTTGCTTGCGATTGTGAAGGCATTGTTTCCTTCCTCTACAACGATATAACCCTTAGCTATGTTGTTGTTCTTAAGTATGGAAGCAACTTCCTTTGTCTTAGCCTCATCCAATGCGAGGGAATCTATTACAACAAGCTTGTTCTCATTTACCTTTGTTGTAAGTGCAGACTTAAGAGCAAGTCTCTTAACCTTCTTGTTTAACTTGAAGGAGTAGCTTCTGGGCTTGGGAGCGAATACTACGCCACCGCCTGTCCACTGAGGTGATCTTGTGGAACCCTGTCTTGCTCTACCTGTGCCCTTCTGTCTCCAAGGCTTTCTTCCGCCTCCGCGAACCTCAGCTCTTGTAAGAGCAGACTGTGTACCCTGTCTCTGATTTGCAAGATACTGAAGCACTGCCTGATGCATAACGTGTGTATTAACTTCCACACCGAATATATTGTCATTTAAATTGAGAGAGCCAACTTCTTTGCCGGCCTTATCAAATACTTTAACTTCTGCCACGGTTTATTCCTCCTTTCGTAAAGATCAGTTAGCCTTTACGCTATTCTTGATCACAAGTATGGAACCCTTGGGTCCGGGAACGGCACCCTTTATAAGGATGAGATTTTTCTCTGCCTGTGCCTGAACTATCTCAAGGTTCTGTATTGTGACCTTAACATTACCCATCTGACCTGCCATCTTCTTACCCTTTTTAACCTTACCGGGTGTTGTGGCAGATGACATGGAACCAACCGCTCTGTGGAACTTGGAACCGTGTCCCATAGGTCCTCTGGAATGTCCGTGTCTCTTTATGGGACCCTGATATCCATGACCCTTTGATATACCGGAAACGTCTACCTTGTCTCCTGCGGCAAAAATGTCTGCCTTTATTTCGGAACCTACTTCGTAAGAAGAAGTATCCTCAAATCTTAATTCTCTTAAAACCTTCTTAGGTTCTACGGATGCCTTGTCGAAGTGACCCTTTAAGGGCTTGTTTACTCTTGAAGCCTTAACTTCGCCAAAACCTACCTGAACAGCATCGTAGCCGTCGTTTTCCTTTGTTTTCTTCTGTGTTACAACACAGGGACCTGCCTCAAGGACAGTTACCGGTACCAAAAGACCCTCTTCGGTAAATATCTGGGTCATACCGATCTTCTTAGCAACTATTGCCTTTTGCATAACTTTGCCTCCTTATAAACTTTACAGCGGATCGCTAAGCGATCATACTAATGTTTACATAAGGTTTCAAATACTTATATAAACAATTTCAGACTTTTTTACATTACCTTAAGTGTTATATCTACACCTGCGGGAAGATCCAGACGAGTTAAAGCATCTGCGGTCTTGTTTGTAGGCTGAAGGATATCGATGAGTCTCTTGTGAGTTCTGAGCTCAAACTGCTCTCTGGAGTCTTTGTACTTGTGTACGGCTCTGAGAATAGTAACAACTTCCTTCTTTGTAGGCAAGGGAATAGGTCCGCTTACCTTAGCACCTGTTTTCTTTGCAGTTTCGATAATTTGTGAAGCTGACTGATCGATCAATTTGTGATCGAAAGACTTAAGACTTATTCTAATCTTTTGATTAGCCATAAAAAAAGTCCCCTCCTTTTCGCACTTTTAAAATCTTTTAGTACGACAAGCGGTGACTGCACACTTATCCGCGTGTTTCTTTTTGCAACTCATAAGGATACTTCCTCTAAGAAACACACAAACAACATATAACACTCTGACCTTGTCGCCCGTTTTCTTGAACCGGACATCGCTCCGCAGAAAACCCGCTTTCACGGCAACCTCTGCTTCATCGCTCTTATGTCACATCAAGAGCAATTCTACCACATTTTCCCTTTGATTGCAAGATTTTTTTTATTTTTTTCACTTCTTTTTTTAACAAACTTCAACAAATATAATTTATAATTTTGTATGTGTTGCACAAATAATACAACCCGAATAAAATTTTTAAATTTATAATTTCTTCCTATTTAAATAACAATGTTTTTTTCAAAGAAAAAGAGCCCGCTGTGAACAGCGAGCTCCTTTTCAAGGTGAAAACTATGGTTAGAGTAAAATTTTATGAAAAAATTTTAAGCTTGTGAAGCTTCCGTTGTGGTTTCGGTGGAAGTTTCCGTTGTTGTTTTAGCCTTCTTCTCGGGTCTGTTTGCAGGCTTTCTTGAAGGCTTGTTTGCAGGCTTTTCTGCGGGTTTTCCCTCGGGAAGGTTTGCGGGTTTTTCTCCCTTTAACTCACCCTCCGGTCTTGCCTTTCTTTCGGGTCTTACTTTTTGACCTTCTGTAGTTTCGGCATTCTCATCGGTGTTTTGGTCTGTAAGAGCTTTATTTTTTCCCTTGCAAAGACCTTTGCCCTTTTTCATGCCCGACTTCTGCTGTGTGCCCTTTTCTGGTCTTACTTTTTCATTTGCAGAAGAAGTTTCGCTTTCTGCAGTTACCGCACTTTCGCTTTCTACCGCATCCTCAGCGTAAGCTGTGGCTACGGGGCAAGCCAACATTGCGGCTACCGCCATTGCATAAAATATTTTTTTCATTTTAATTCCCCCTTTCGGAATTGTAGTTATGATACTCCCCCAATATTAAAATATCATTAAAGTAAATTAAATATTATATTATAAGGATATTATAGTTGTTTATGAAGGATATATATGTTAAAATAGCCTAAAGGAGGTGGTAATATGGTAACAAATACCGCTGTGGGATTTTCGGATAAAATAAATGATCCCGCTATATTAAAGGAACTCAAAAAGACAAAGAAGATCACATTTATATTTTTTATTATCGTTTTTCTCGCCCCTATTGTAATTACCTTTTTTATAGGTATGAACAATAAAAATATGAAAACGGTTTTAATAGGCTGCGGTATCTCCGCTGTGATACTGCTTGTAAACATTATATCCGTAATTGCTCAAAAATCAAAAAAGCAATGGGAGGGAACGGTCACAGCAAAGTATACCAAAGAACAACGTCGCAACCGCAATGCGGACGATGCTCAAACCGTTTATGTTGTGGAGATAATGACAACAGAGGGTAAAAAAGAAAAAATATCGGGACTTATAAATCCCTACTACGATTATTTTAATGAAGGGGATAGGGTGCGCTACTACCCTCAGTTCAACAACTACTACGAAAAGTACGATAAATCTATGGACACATACGTGTTTTGCCCTATATGTTTCGCTAAGAACGATATTCAAAACGATTTTTGTCAAAGGTGTAGGGTGCCGGTCATAAAATAATGAGCCGACAATTCTAAATGCGTTAGGCAAAAAGGTTTGATATCACAGGGAAACCTCTCCGTCAGCCTACGGCTGCCACCTCTCCTTTCAGGCGAGGCTTATAAACTTTTATAGAATATTTTTCAATGTGCAAAAGGAGTGTGAAAGCAAAATTATGTTTTCACACTCCTTTATTTCTTAAGGGCACCTCTAAAAAGTCATAAATCGTAAAATTGGCTATCTTGCCCGAGTACGTCGTCAATGTTTCTCACCAATGCTCTACATTGGCTTCGAGCCATTTCCCAGTCCTCGAACAAGCTATCTCAATTTTACTTCAATAGCACTTTTTAGAGTTACCCTTAAAGGGAATTTATTTCTTCCGTATAGACCGCTTGGGCTACCAAGAGGTTGGAAAATCTGTTTTCTATTTCCTTTACGTACTCGCCCTTTTCTATCTTACCCTCGCTGTAGCTTTGGGTATATTCAAGTAGGCTTTCGAGGGCGGAAAGATAGTTTCTTGCCGCAACGCTTAAATCTTCCAAAGATGAGGGGGTATCCAAAGAGGCTATTTCCTTTTCCGTACTTCTTAGGGAGGAAAGGAAGGTAGCCGACACGGAGGAAAGAGAGGAAATATTTCCATCCTTCAAAGCCTTTGACAATACAGCCACATTTTCTTTGTTGTCCTCATTAAACTTCTTTGATATTTGGGAAAATGCCTCTACATAAGTTTTTTCCGCAGAGGTATTTAAATTTAGCTCTCTTTGGGGATATTCGGCTTGAATACCTCTTTCCACCACAGAAGCTGTCTTATAGTCACTGTTCCACAATGTCACAGCTCCCGTAGCATCGGATATAGCCCTTAAAGGGAGCATAGTGGAAGAGTCTATGATCTGGGCAGGTACATCAAGAGAAACCTCTTTGCCGTTTACCGTAAGAAAATCATCTCCTATATGTATGACTATATCACTGCCCTCTTTTGAGAGTGTCACGGTTTTACTTTCCGCTTCCCAGGAAATATCATAGCCCATATTATCAAACAGACCTCTTACGGGAACAAGGGTCCTGCCCTGTACTATACGAGGTTGCCCGTTGGGAAAGGACACAAAGGAATTGTTCAGTGTCACCCTTACCTCCGAAGCATAAACGGCACTTGTACACAAAAGAGTGGCAAGCCCAACTTTCAATACCTGCAATTTCATAATATCCCGTCCTTACTTATTCTTTTTTGCTTTGTAGCGGTTGCAAGTCTTAAGGAAGTTTTCCGCCATCTTAGGAGCACCCGGGAAATATATCACGGGATAACCCGCATAGAGTGTAGCCGTAGCGGTACCTGTTTTCCATTTCTTGTTGCTTACGGGTACATTTGCCTCAAAATCCTCTCCGCAGTTGTCACTGTCGTAGTAGTGGCTTTCGTTGGAGTTAAAAGTTTCTCCCGCCTTGCAAAGGAGGTTGTCCTTTGTAGCCTTGGCGGTGATATATCCGCAGTGGGAGTGGAGCCTGTGCATATTAAAGGCTTTGTCTTTTATAAAGCCCACCATTTTAAAGTAGTTGCCGTCGGTACTTTCCAGCTCTTCATGGAGATAGGAAAAACCATTGCCCGTAGCTATGGTGGGAAGGCCTTCTTTTATAGCCTTATTTATAGACTTGAGCATGGTGGTGTTTTCGGAAAGCTCCTCCGCATACACCTCGGGATAGCCGTCGTTTATAATAAGACCGTCGCAATCGGGAAGCTCGCTGTCCTCCAAGGGGCTGAAAAACTTTATGTTGCAACCCATTTTTTCAAGGAGTGCCAAGTTATCTCCGTAGTTAAAGCAAAAAGCTTTATCGTGAGCCACCGCAATATCAAGGGAGAAACTCTTTTCCACTTCGTTCTTTTCGAACTCTATCTCTCCCGCTGCCTGTGCGATGTTTATGATCCTGTCCACATCAATGTAGCGCTCTATATTTTCGGCAAGTTCGTCAACTCTTTCATGGAACTCGCTTATGTTATCGGGAGTTACAAGACCTATATCCTTGCTTTCAAAAAGTCCCTCATCAAGGTTGGGCAAGTATCCCAAAGGTACCACACCCAGATCCAAGGCTATATAGCTTACAACATCGTAAAGATTTGCAGGCAATCTGTTAAATATAATACCTGCTATACCGCTGTTTTCCCTGTAGGTGACAAAACCTTTAAGCACTGCACCCAAGGAGTTTAGCATACCCTTACAGTCAAGCACCAATATTACGGGGGTATTTGTCTGTATAGCTATATCGTAGCTTGAATACTTGTCGCTAAAGGCTATACCGTCGTAGTAGCCCATAACGCCTTCCACTACATTTATATCCGCATTGCTTTCCGCAAGCCTCTGCCTTATGGCATTTTTATCGTTGAAAAATCCGTCGAGATTTCCCGCTTCCACTCCCGTTATGCTTTTATGGAGCATAGCATCTACATAATCGGGACCGCATTTGAAGGACTTAACACTAAGTCCCCTGTTTAATATAACTTTTAATAAAGCACATGTTATGGATGTTTTACCGCTGCCGCTTGATGTTGCCGCAAGCATTACTCTTGACATATCCCTCTCCTCCTTTAAAATCCCGTATCTGCGGTTAAAATATATATAAAATCATTTTCTTTTATATTTGTCTTTCCGTTTATCCTTTTGCCCTTTGAAATATTCATAAGGCAAAGGTCTATATTTTCAAAGTCGTATTTTTCAAATATTTTGGATGCCCTCGCCACCTCTTCGGGGGAATAGAGAGCCAAAACATATCTCTTTGTGCTGTCCTTCTTCAAAAGAGCGGTATAAATATTTTCTATACCTACACTGCTGTCGGAAAAGACACAGGCTATATCTTCCATTTGAGATACTTCTTCTTTTACTGTAGTCTCATCTCTTAAAGTACACTGCCTTGTATCTATATTGGAAAGTGAAAAACGAGCGGCATTTTTACCTATGATGCTTATATTCTCCCCCTTCTCTTCCAATATGTACGCCCTTCCATTAGGAAGATTTAAAGCACACTCCGTTATAAGGTCGGGGAATACTCCCCCCGCAAAAAGTATGTTATCACTTCTTTTCAAGGAAAACTTACTCATTATGACCGCTCTGACTTCACTTGCAAGAGCCATTGCATCATCGGGAATTAAAAACTTGTTTTCTTTAATACCTATTTTAAGGCTTTCTCCACCCTCATCGTTTTCCATATACAAAAGAGTGTTTTCGCTGAAGTTCAAACTTTTAAGGTCTTCGGGGTAACCGCTTAATATCCTCTCTCTTTCAAGGCTTAGGTCCATACCCACACACACTCTTATCCTTTCAAGACCTTCATCACAGAGCCTTGAAAGTATGAGGGAAGCATTTTTCCCCGCATGTATAAATATTGAAGTATTCTCTTTTATATCATTTAAAAAGGGTGCTCCCTTTTGCCTTGCATCTATTTTTTTAACACCGTTGCTGCTTATATTTATTTTCCCCGCCAAGTAGTCCGAGGTTGATACACCTACAATGTTATTTACTTCTATACCTTCTTTTTCACAATACTCCGTTATTTCATCCACGGAGGAAAAAAGCTTTTCACTGTCGGTATATACAAGAGAAAAAATATTCCCCGAGGAAGAAATTATAAAAGAAAGCATATCTTTTATACTGTCCGTTTTTACTTTTTCTTTTTTAAAGCTGTCAAGGAGTTTAAGAGTCTCCTCCTCACCTATAAGGGCATGGGAGGATGTTAGGGCATTTTGTGTCTCCATGCTCATAAGGGACTGCCTTCCGGGACCTATAGCAAGAATATTAAGCTTCTTTTTACCCGACAGATCTCTTACTTCAAGAAGAGTTTTATCCAAACTCATTTCATTTTCGCCTTTTACAGCCACAAGCACCGCATTGCAAGCCTTACAGGCCTGTCTTTTAAGATATATGTTTTCCACCGAAGAGGTAGTAAGTATATATTTTATATTATATCGCTTTATGACCTCGCCATAGTCGGAGGCTTTGGCTTTAGATGGCATATTTATAATATTTTCCCTTGCTACACCCTCTTGTATAGCCTTTTGCGTATCCGCTTGGTCTGTGTTTTCCCAAAAGCATCGTTGCGAAAAGCCGGGGATAGACGCAAAATCTTTAGCCGACAGGCCACTTAAAAGTATGTTGCCCCTGTTGGCACCCACCATTTTTACAGCCTTTGCCACGTTGTCTACCACTAAGCCGTAGGCTTCTATGCTTTTATCTATAGAAAGCACTATACACCTTATCCCCGCTACGGAGGCTGCCTTTGATATATGCTTACCCAAAGCCCCTCCCGAGGCATCCACTATAAGATCGGGGCGCATATTTCCTATGGTGACCGCCAGCGCCACCTCATCCGTTTCCTCCGTATGAAGAGTGATATTCTCTCCCAAAGGTATATGCTTTTCCGCACCCGATGCGTTTGTAAATATATCTAAGCTTAAGTTTTTGTAATCTCTGCACCTTTTTATAAGCTCCAAAGCCTCGGAAGTGCAGGCAAATATCATAAGTTTTGTCATATCGTCATATCCTTGCAACAGCGTATGCTTTCCGTAAGACACAACAGCCCCATCAAAAAACGACTGTAGTCTCACAACTTGTATTATATATAAATTTACTTGTAAAGTCAAGAATACAAGCAAAAATATAGTGAATATATACAATATTTTTGTAGTATTTTTGAATATAAAACGGATGCGGGGTGTGTAGCGGAGTAAATTATCATATACGTAAAGAGCAAAAATTTCTGTTGAAAACAATTATTCCATGATGTATAGTATAAATACAAAAGTATAGCATTTATCAATGGATATCAATACAGGTAAACTTGCCGATAATGATAGGTTTAAGGTAGAATATTACAGAACTCACAGAGAGAAGCGTGCGAATATGTGTGATGTTTTGGATAAAGCAGAAAACATAGGTATCGCAAAAGGTATTGCAGAAGGGAAATATAAAATGGCTGTTGAAGCGGCTATTAAATTTTTGAAATTGGGTAAACTTACCCCCGAAGAAATTGCTCAAGGGGTCGAATTGCCTCTTGAAGAGGTTATAGCCTTAAGCGATCAATTAAGGTTGCGACTGTTTAAGTGACTTAGGTGCACAAATCCCCACACAACGGAATGGCTGTTGTGTGGGGATCTTTTGTCATATAGCGTATTTTTATAGTGTTTTTTCATTTTTGAAAAGGAGCTCACGGAATTTTTATGGTTTTGGAAATCATTATCAAAAACCCTCCGTTTGCCCCGAGGCATAGGAAAGTATCAAGGAGGCATCCTTGCTGTCTGCCGTTTTGTCCTTATTTACATCGGCTCTTTCAAGTATGGAGGCGGTATCGTTTTTGGCTATGGCCTGCAAAAGTACCGAGGCATCCTTTGAGTCCACCAAGCCGTCCTCGTTTATATCTCCTAAGAGGTAAACACTGCCCTCAGCCTCAAAATATATTATTTTGGTATCCCTGCCCGTATCACAGGATACGGTCAAAATATATACCTTATCTTTTTGAGTCTTTTCGGGGAGTTTAAAGGAAAAGGACATATCCTCTCCCTCATCCACTTGAAGAAAATCAAAGTATATAGCCGTGGAAATATCGTTCGCATCCTGTTGCCTTGCGTATGCCACAGCATTAAAGGCTCCCTTGTCGTCTCTTTTACAAACCACCTCTACACTGCCGTTCTTTTCTCTTGCCGAGTCTATGCTAAAGGCATAGGCATTTACAGTAAAGAGACCGCAAAGTAAAATTAAGGCTATAAGGAATTTTTGGTATCTCATATGATCAGCCCTTATCTTATGATACAAATACAGCTGTCTTTGTTTCCGCTTCCCAATCTACACTTACACCCAAGGCATTGCCTAACGCTCTGAAGGGTACAAAGGTCCTTCCCTCTACTATTTCTGTTTTAACACCGTTTGGCATAAGTGTTCTTTCACCGTTTACCGTCATGTACTCACTACCCGAGGTGAAGCTTATTTTCTTTCCCTTGTAGTTTATATTTACGGTCTTTGTTTCCGCATCCCAGCTTACTATACTGTCGGCATTTTGATATGAGCCTGCCATACCCGAAAGAGCTGCCGTTACGGCACGCAAAGGCACCATGGTAGACTGACTTTCAAGCTGTATGTAGGCAGGTACGTCGATATCGTAAGCCGTAGCATTTACTTTAAGTTGAGAAGCACCTATCTGCACTCTTACATATGTACTTTGTTTCTGTGTGCCGTTTCCGGTATTTGTTTCCACAGATACATTTGATACGGGAGTTTTTGTGGTAGCCTCCGTTGAACTATCACTTGAAGATGATGAAGATGAACTTTTTTTACTTGAACTGCTTTCTTCTTCCTCTTCCTTGCCTCCTGCCGTTGTGCCGTTTCCCATAGCATTACCGCTTGAGATACTTGTGCCGTTGGAGTCTATGGTAGCTGTTATGGTCCTGCCCGTAGCCGTATTTACATCGGCATAGGCTACTATAGGTATCTCGTAGTGATACTTGTCATCCGTGTAAGCATCGGGAAGGTCGCAGAGGAATACCTCTATCTCATGGTCTCCCGTTCTCTGTATCCTATAGGGAAGTTCATTGCCGTCAAGCTCGTCTTTTATCTCGTTAAAGCCGTGTCTCTTATTCCATATATCCCCATCATACTTGTACTGGTAGCCACCGCTCTTATAGCCCTTAAGGGTGGAGTCGCTGGTGGTACCGTCTATTACAGCCTGAGAGAATACCTTTGCATTTTTAAAGGTTATAATTATGGAATCTCCCGTTTCCACCTCATCCTCGGGGCGAATAATAATATTTGCCCTGGCAAGGGATGCCCCATCTTTTACTGATTGATTTTTGGAAACATAGTTTTCCGAGTTTGCCCAAACACAGGTAGTAAAAAGTGTTACCACCGAAAGAGTAAGGGCTGTAAATTTTGATAATTTCATTGTTTTTTTCCTCCTATTCGTTTTTACTCTTTAAAAAGAAGAATACCGACACCGAACATATTATACCATAGCCTATAAAGCTGTATACATCGGGGATCTCCGCAAAAAGTATAAAGCCTAATACAGTGGCAAATATTATCTGTGTGTAATCAAAAACACTTATTTCCTTTGCAGGTGCATTGGCATAGGCTGCCGTTATTGAAAACTGACCTCCCGTAGCGGCAACACCCGCACCCAGCAGTGCCGCAAGTTGCCAAAGGCTCATGGGCTTATTGTCTATAAGCATGAGTGGCAGAACAGCCAAACAGCTGAAAACCGAGAAGAACAGCACTATAAGGGAACCCTTTACGCCTCTTTCTCCCAAGGCTCTGACTGCCGTATATGCGCAACCTGCGCCCATACCTCCGCAAAAGCCCACCAATGCAGGCATAACATCGCCGAAATCTCCTCCCGGCTTTATTATAAACATAGCCCCCAAAAACGCCACAAATATACCCAACACCTGATAAAGCTTAGGTCTTTCCTTAAGAAAAAGGAAGGAAAATATCACCGCAAAAAAGGGAGACATTTTATTGAGCATAGAGGCATTTGCCACGGGCATGTGGTCTATGGCGTAAAAGTTACCCAATATACCCATAGTCCCCGCCGATGCCCTTACTATAAACAAAGGCAGATCCTTTATTTTGTAGTTGAAGCCCGTTTTGTTTTTGATTATGGTAAAAAGCGCTACGAAAACCGCCACGAGATTTCTGTAGAAGCTTTTCTGCCCCGTAGGAAGATCTCCCGCAAGCTTTACGCAACAGTTCATAACAGCAAAGCAAAAAGCCGATATTATGATATAAAATATGGCCTTTTGCTTGTTATTTTTATTCTTCATTTTCCGTCAACACTTCGGTATCGGCTGTTGTTTCCAAAGATTCTTCGCTTTTGTTTTCTTCGCCTGTCTGCTCCGTTAATGCAGGCATACCGTAGTGCTCCCTTATTCTGTTTTCAACTTCAAGGGCGATATCGGGGTTTTCTTTAAGGAAGGCTACAGCCTTATCTCTTCCCTGACCTATCTTGTCCTCGCCGTAGCTGTACCAAGCACCGCCTTTTTGTATTATATCAAGTTCGGCACCTATGTCAAGAACTTCTCCCAAATGGTTTATACCCGTACCGAACATTATGTCAAACTCCGCATTTTTAAAGGGAGGCGCCACCTTGTTTTTAACTACCTTTACCCTTGTACGGTTACCCACTATCTCAGTACCGTCTTTTACGGGGTCGCCTCTTCTTACGTCCAATCTGACGGAAGCATAGAACTTAAGAGATTTACCGCCTGTTGTTACCTCGGGATTACCGAACATAACACCTATCTTTTCTCTTAACTGATTTATAAATATAACGGTACAATTGCTTTTTGAAGTAACGGGGGTAAGCTTTCTCAATGCCTGGCTCATAAGTCTTGCCTGGAGTGCCATTTGAGAAGAACCCATTTCTCCCTCTATTTCCGCACGGGGTACAAGAGCCGCAACAGAGTCTATTACCACAATATCTATAGCCCCCGAACGCACCATAGTTTCCGCTATTTCAAGAGCCTGCTCACCGTCATCGGGCTGTGAAACATAGAGCTCATCCGTATTTACTCCCAAATTTCCCGCATATATAGGGTCGAGAGCGTGCTCGGCATCTATAAAGGCGGCAATGCCTCCCGCCTTTTGCACCTCCGCTATAATGTGAAGAGTAAGGGTTGTCTTACCGCTGCTCTCGGGTCCGTATATCTCCACTACTCTACCCTTAGGCACACCGCCTATACCAAGAGCAATATCAAGACCTAAAGAGCCTGTGGGAAATGAGGGTATAGCCTCGTTCTTTTCCGTATCTCCCAGTTTCATAATAGCACCTTTTCCAAAGGTCTTTTCTATGTAGCTTATGGCATCTCCCAGGGATTTTTCCTTTCCCTTTTCAAGATTTTGTTCAAGTGTAGCTTTTGAGTGTTTTGCTGCCATTTTCTTCCTCCGTTTATTGCAATTTTTCCGCTAAAAATAAAAGAGCCTCCCTTGTGGCATTATCTCTTACCACATTTCTCTCTCCTTTAAGCAAAAGTTTTTTAAAGTAGCTTTTCCCTTCTATATATATACCCACATACACAAGACCTACAGGCTTTTGGGAAGTACCTCCCGAGGGTCCCGCTATGCCTGTGGTGGATATGCCCACATGAGCATTTGCTTGCCTTGCAACACCTTCAGCCATCTCCAAGGCCGTTTGGCTGCTTACCGCACCGTATTTTTCAAGGGTGTCGCGACTTACATTCAAGTACTTTTCCTTAGCCTCGTTGGAGTAGGTCACGAAACCGCAATCTATACAGTTTGAGGCTCCGGGGTAGTTTATAAGCTTTGCCGCCACCTTTCCTCCCGTACAGCTTTCCGCCGTGGAAATACGCATATTTTTATGCACAAGTTTTTCCATGATGTAGTCTTCAAGGCTGTATTCCTTCTCTTCCAAAATGCATTCCCCCAAAAGGGAACACATTTTTTCAAGAAGGGGCTTTAAAAGCTCAACGCACTTATAACGGTCACCCGCCTTTGCTCCGAGGGAAACAGAAGCAAAGGCAGCCTTCCCCACGTTAGTTTCGGTGACCGAAGGAATAACCCCAAGCTCCCGCAGCTTATGAAGGGTATCGCTGTCGGAACTCTTAAAGGACAACTCCTTGATTATTATAATATACCTTTCATTGTCCAATAAATTGGACTCAGTTAATATTTTCATATTATTTTGCCTTCTTTTTTCTCTGAGCAAGATAGGCGACCTTCGCCACGAGCCTGTCGGGAAAATATTTTTCAAGAAAAGCCGTTATCTTAAAAAATACTCCGGGCACTATGACCGCCTTGTCCTCAAAAAGACCTTCTATACCCTTTTCTGCCACAAAACGGGCATCAAGACTGCCAAAAGCAAAGCTTACCTTTGCCCTTTCGTTAAAAAGCGTGTCCGTAGGTCCGGGGCATAGGGTACATATTTTTACATCCTTGTTTTGTTTTTTGACCTCTTCCCTTATGGCAAGGGTAAGTCTGTAAACATAGTTTTTGGATGCGTAATATCCCGACATAAGAGGTCCTGCCGCAAAGCCCGCTATGGAGGCAACATTTAAAATGTGACCTCTGTTTTCCTTCAACATATCCGCAAGATACAGCTTTGTAAGGATGTGCACCGCCTTTACGTTAAGGTCTATCATATTAAGTTCTTCTTCAAGGCTTGACTCCGAAAAATTGCCGTAAACACCGAAACCCGCATTGTTTATAAGTATTTCGGGGTCCATATTTTTTGTAAGCTCGTATAGTTTATAGCAATTGGCTTCCACGGAAAGGTCGGTAGCCACGCACTTCACCTTAACACCGTATCTGTTTGTAACATACTGTTTTACACGAGAAAGCTTTTCTTTGCTCCTTGATACTATTATAAGGTTGTACCCTCTTGAGGCAAGTATGTAGGCTATATGTTCCCCTATACCCGAACTTGCTCCTGTTATAAGCGCATTTCTCATTTCTTGTCCTCCAATGAAAAAGCCATAGGCAGAAGATCCTTAATGTCGTATACCTTTATATCATCCTCGCCCTGCCCCAATATTATTTTTGCCTTGGGAGCCAGCTCACTTATGACTTGCAAACACATACCGCAAGGAGGCGTTAACTTATCTCCGCTTGAGGCTACAGCTATTTTAACTATGTTTCTGTCTCCCTTGCTTACGGCATTGAATATCGCCACCCGCTCTGCGCATACAGTTACGGGGTAGGAGGCATTTTCAATGTTGGTGCCCGTATATACTCCCTTGTCCGTTTCTATGGCAGAGCCTACTTTAAAACCGGAATAGGGACTGTAGGAATAGTCTCTTGCTTTTTTTGCCAAAATATACAATTCTTTATCCGTCATCTTGTTATACCCATGATAGTAAGGATCTCTTCCTGTTTTGCAAACATTACGGTTTCTTCTTCCTTTACCATGTGATCGTAGCCTAAAAGATGCAACATACTGTGAGCTGTAAGAAAGGCTGTTTCCCTTTTAAGGCTGTGGCAGTACTCCTCTGCTTGGGATACCACCTTTTCTCCGTTAAGTACAATATCCCCCAAATACAGCTTTTCGGACTTATCCAAAGATAAAATATCCTCTCTTTCATTTAAAGGAAAAGAAAGTACATCGGTGGTTCTGTCGGTATCTCTGTATTTTTTGTTAAGGCCATGTACCGTGTCGGGGTCCGTGACCGTAACACTTACTTCAAACTCGTTTTCTATACCCTCATAAGCCATCACCTGTTTTGTAACGGCATCTACAAGTTCTTCATCTATATCTATATCCGTTTCGTTTTCGAATATTATCATTTTGCTTGCTTCTTTCTATTCTCGTAACTTTCGTAAGCATTTATGATCTTCTTTACAAGGGGATGTCTTACAACATCCTTATTTGTCAGCTTGCAAAGGCTTATACCTTCTATGCCCTTCAATATGGATGTAGCCTCCACAAGTCCCGACTTTTTCCCCGCAGGCAGATCTATCTGGGTGTCATCACCCGTTATGACCGCTTTGGAGCCGAAACCTATTCTTGTAAGAAACATTTTCATCTGCGCCGAGGTGGTATTTTGCGCCTCATCCAAAACTATGAAGGAATTATCCAAGGTACGGCCTCTCATATAGGCAAGGGGCGCCACCTCTATAAGGCCTCTTTCCATATTTTTATTAAAGCTCTCCGCTCCCAATATCTCATACAGGGCATCATATAGAGGGCGTAAATAAGGGTCTACCTTCTGTTGAAGGTCTCCCGGCAAAAAGCCTAAGTTTTCCCCTGCCTCTATAGCGGGTCTTGTAAGTATTATCCTGCTTACTTCACTGTTTTTAAAAGCCGTTATAGCCATAGCCATGGCAAGGTAGGTCTTTCCCGTACCCGCAGGCCCCACACCGAATATTACAGAGTTGTTCCTTATGGCATCAATGTATTTTTTTTGACCGAAGGTTTTGGGTCTTAAGGGCTTTCCCATAGCCGTAAGGCAGATAAGGTCGTTATTCACTCCCTCAAAAGAATTTTCAAAAGCCTCTTTGTCCTCCGAAACTTCGTTTATAATAAAGTTTACATTCTGTTCGTCAAGGCTTTGACCGTTTCTAACCACATTCACAAGGGCGTCTATGGCGGTTTTGGCTTTTTCTGCATCACTGCCCTTTACCATGACCATATCTCCCCTGTTTATAATGCTTACATCGAAATTTTGCTCTATATTTTTTATGTTTTTATCAAATTCTCCGAATATTTCCGATATTATATCCGTAGGTATGCTTAATTTAATTTCATCCATTTTGTAATAAATTTAAAAGCTCGTCTTTGTTAAAAGTGTAGTTTTTGTTACAGAAGTGGCAATGAAGGGTGGTTTGCCCCGTTTCTTCTATTATTTTGGCTATCTCTTTTTTACCTATCGTCAAAAGAGCCTTTTCCACCCTCTCCTTTGAGCAATCGCACTTGAATGCCGTAGGTATTTGGCTGAGTATCTTAGGCTCCATGCCCTCTGCAAGAAGATTTAAAATATCCTCGTTTGTCTTTCCGCTTTCAAGAAGCTTTGTAATGCTGTCTGTCTTTTTAAGCCTTTCTTCAAGGGTGGATATTATCTCCTCCGAAGCTCCCGGCATCATCTGTATTATAAAGCCTCCCGCCTGTTTTACAGACCTGTCTCTGTCTACAAGCACGCCTAATGCCACAGCCGAGGGTACCTGCTCGCTTTTTGCAAAGTAGTAGGTAATATCCTCCGCTATCTCTCCCGAGAGAAGAGGCACCTGTCCGCAGTAAGGTTCTTTAAGCCCCAAATCTTTTATGACCGTAAGTGTACCGTAGCCTAAAGCTCCCTGTACATCAAGCTTTCCTCTTTCCGTAAGAGGCAGATCCGCCCCCGGGTTATAGGCATAGCCCTTTACATTTGCCCTACTGTCCGCCGTTACGGTTATACCGCCCCCCGGACCGTCTCCTTTTATATTTATGGTAAGTACATCTTTGTCGTTTTTAAGCATAGAGCCCATTATAGCCCCTGCCGTAAGTGTTCTGCCCAAAGCCGCCGTCATTACGGGAGAGGTACCGTGTGCCATACGTGCCGCCTGTACCAGGTTTTTGGTATTTGCCACAAATATCCTCACACTACCCTCCGCCGCCGAAGCTCTTAATATGCTGTCGCTCATATATTTTCATCTCCTGTTATTTCTGTATAAATTTTATTATGAAATGAATGTATTGTCAAGAATTTTTACCTCGACATAGAGTATTATAAGTATTTTGCCTAAAAAGGGTACCATGAAGCAATTGTGTGCGGCACACAGATAATCTTTCGCACAATGATTTTGCAACGTAAAAGCCACATCTTGCTGAAACACAGCAATTGTGGCTTTTGTCTTTTATTTATACCTTTTTATCTGCCTAAAAATACTAAAAAAGGGGCATGATCCTCACGCCCCTTTGTGCATTATTTAAAACTTGTTATACTGCCCGATGTATACTGGAGTATAAGGGAAGCATCTTTTGAATCTACCGATGAGTCAAAGTTTACATCACCCGCTGTGAGGGCATCGCCTTCTAAGAGTACTGCACCGCTGGAGTGTTGGAGTACCAAGGAGGCATCCTTTGAGTCTACGGAAAGGTCGCTGTTTACATCTCCCAAAATGAGCTGAGGCTTGGATATTGCGCCTTCTATAGCTATTTCGGAGAAAAGTGTGGCATTCATTCTGCTAAGCTCCATATAGTCCTGAGCCGCATCGGTGGCAAAACCTATGTAGCATTTTTCGGGAAGTGTAGACTCCCAGGTGTAGAGTTCATACCAATCGGTGCCGTTTAAAGAGCCGTATATGTTTATGGTATTGCCCTTTCTTTCTATTTTGCCGTAGCCGTGGTTAGGTGTGGAGCCTTCTCTTACCTGAGCTATACCCAACATATTGTTTCTTGCTATGGCATTGGCACCGTCTGCCGTTCTTGTTACGGGGCGTATAGTCTTAGCCTTCATGGCAGAGCCCACCACATCAACGCTGCCTTCGTAGTCCTCTCCCTTTATGTAGGTGAGAGAGGCCATATACATTTCACTTTCGGGTGAAAGGGAGCCTCTTACCATAAGACCCGACTTTTGCAGATAGTCAAGTTTGGCAAGGTTGTCCATTCTTGCGGAGAATGTAAAGTCTCCCGTTACCTGTGTATAATCATAGTGGAAGGCATCTTTTTCATAGGTGCTTGTGGTGTTAAGTATACCTATCCTACCCGAGCCTACCTGTGTAAGGGTAGAGTTTGCGCTATCGTAGTTGTCACTACCCGTAAATCTTACCTTTCCTATATCGTTTGATACGAAGTTTTCAAGGTTATTTCCCACAGAGCCCTTGGGAACTGCGGTAAATCTTACCTTTTCGGATATGCCGTCACCTCTTGAGGTATGCTCCACCACCGTAAGGTAGTAGGTACCGGGTGCAAGACTTTCGGGAAGGGTAAAATCAAGGCTACCCTTTGAAACTGCGGTATCGTTTACTCTTACTTCATAGTTGCTTCCGCTTACGCTTGCCTTAGCGTGGTAACTTTCACCTATTTCAAGTACTATATTGTTGTCCTTGGGAACAAGTAAGCCACCCTGCTGCATATCAACACCCTCAAGTATTACGGTGGGGTTGGCGCTTCTTACAGCGGAGTTGTCACTTTCTTTCCACTCTCCCAAAATATCGTTACAATAAACTTCTATATTTGAATAGCCGTTGTAGGACTTTGTTTCATCACGAACTATAAGTCCCGCATCCCTTGCATCCGAAGGATCTAAACCGTGAGCGATCTCCCAGCTGTCGGGCATACCGTCCTTGTCGGTGTCTGCAGGTGCGGAGATACCGTAATCACTTACTATCACACCGCCTGCTTCCTTTTCGTTGTTTATGGTTTGTCCCTTACCGTTTCTTACATCTTCAACAAGGCGTGCATCCTGTGCATTTCTTCTAAAGGATGCTCCTACATTTGAAAGTACCTTTTCGTAAGCATCGTTTGCACTTTCTTCCGTGTAGACATTTTGAAGTTGAGCCTTGGAAGAAAGGAAGGTGGAAGCGGTGGACTCAAAGAAACCTTGAGTGTTGTCGCTTGTAACATCGGAACTTGATGTCATAACATTGCCCGTAGCATAGTACTTGCTTGTGCTGCCGTCAACATCGAATATTCTTGTGTATGCCTTTTCAAGGGTGTTGGGTCCGGGCTTGTAGTAGTTTGCCACCATATTGGTGGTGCCGTTTCCTCTTTCACCGCCGTAGCCCGAGTTATGTCCCCAGTTGTATATGACGTTATTTGAAAAGTCCATAAGGTTGCCGTAGGTCACATTTTTATATGTAAATCCCCCTTCAAAACGAGGATTTCTTGTGCCGTGGTTTGCCCAAAGGTTATGGGTGTAGGAAACATTGTAACCGTTAAGTATGGAGCCCATACCGTGCTTTGCTTCGCTTTCTCCCGCAACTATCTCCGCATCGGAGTTGTTTGAGCCTGTTTTATCGGGGAAACCCAAGCTTGTAGCTATAATGTTGTACTGTATACTTGAGTTTATTATCTCTTTTGCGGTAAAGCACTCGTCAACGCCCCACATGAAAGAGCAGTGATCCACAACGATGTTTTCACCCGTTGCCGTTGCCGCATCCTGGTCATAACCTTCTCCAAGGTTTATTCTCAAGTATCTTACTATAATGTCGCTTCCGTCTATTTTAACGGAACCGCCCCTTATGGTAACACCCTCTCCGGGAGCTGTTTGTCCCGCTATGGTGGTGTTGGAGTTTACATTAAATCTTCTCTGGCTTTTTGATACCGTAGGGTCTATATCTATAACACCGTCTACGGCAAAAACTATTGTTCTGGGGTAAAGAGAATTACCGTCCGCTCTGTCCTTTCTCAAAAGACCGTAGCGAAGAGAACCGGGTTGAGGGTCTGAAACAGAGTCGGTAAGATTTGTAACGACATAAACATCTCCCGGCTTTTCGTCTGTACCTCTTCCGCCCTGGGCATAGATACCGCTGCCCTCTACCGTAGGGAAGGCAGGATAAAGCACCTTTGCCGCCTCTGTTTTTATGGAGGTGGTAAACTCTTTGTAGTTATCCGTAAGCTTTGAGGCACAGGTAGCGACCACCTTTATATAGTAGGTGGTATCCGCCTCAAAGGAACCTACCAACTGTTCCACATACTGGTCTTCAAGGAAGAAGGTGTTCTGTCTGTCTGCGGTATATGTGCCGTCACCGTTGGGACGGGCAAACTTTTTGCCGTGATCCACGGTAGTCATATCGTGATCCAGCTTCCAGTTTACATTATCCGTAGAGGTATAGATACGGTAGGCGGAGGCATAGTCCGCAGAAACCACCGTAGTATCTATATAGCCATCCTTAGCTATAACAGAAGAATCTTTAGGGTCTTGCATGGCTACGGGATAGTCCGTAACATCGCTTACAAAACCTCTGTATATAGGGTTATTACCCGATTTATCTCCGTTGTTGGGCTTAACGGTACCGTCCGCCTGCCAATTGGGATAGCCTATTATCATACCCGCAGTAGGTGCCGTCCAGCCTCCCGTGGGATTTCCGTAGGCTGAGTTAGACTGCAAGGGGTTGGCGTTTATAAGCTCCCCTTGTTTATTTACCGCAGGCCAGGTAACGGTGATCTTGCCCTCTTCTATAGAAGCTTCCAAATCGGTGGTCTTACGATAGTTGTAGGTATCAACATCGTAGCGGGCATATACGTTTATACCCAAAGCCATGGTGAAAGCAAGTATCGTCGCCAATAATCTCTTTCTCATACATACGCTCCTTTCGCATGGGGGCACCTCTATGTACCCCAAAAATATTTGTAACGATTATACAATAAAAGCTTTATAATTACAAGTATTTGCAACACATTTTATAAATTTAACAAAAAGACGTAACTAAGCCCAAAATCCCGAAATCAAGCCTTGACAAACGGAAAGTCCGTATGGTAAAATACTACCGTTATGCCGCTTGGCGAGGTTCAAAGTTGCTACGCACACCACAGCCAGCGAGTTCTGTTTAAGGAGGTGTACAAGGATGTACGCAATTATTGAAACCGGCAACAAGCAGTACAAAGTTTCCGAGGGAGACGTTATTACTGTTGAGAAGTTAGGTCTTGAGGAAGGTGCCGAATATACTTTCGACTCTGTTCTTGCAGTTGGCGAGGGCGAGAAAATAAACTTCGGTTCTCCTTTGGTAAGCGGAGCTTCCGTTAAGGCCAGCGTTATAGGCGAAGGCAAGGCTAAAAAAGTAATCGTTTACAAGTATAAGCCCAAAAAAGGTTTCCACAAGAAGAACGGTCACAGACAGCCCTTCACAAAGCTTAAAATCGAAAAGATCAACGGCTAAGCCATGATCGAGGCTACCGTTTTATATTCGGGTTCCCGAATAAAGGGTATACACATACTCAACCACGGAGACCCAATTATTTGTGCCGCTGTATCCGCCCTTTCCCAAAACTGCGCAAACAGTATAGAGTCCTTTACGGATGCTCTTTTCACCGTTGATTGCAGTGAGGGGGACCTTTCCATACAGTTGGAAAGCTTCGATGAAAAGGGTATAGCGGAGATACTTCTCTCCTCTCTTTTGTTGGGACTTGAGAACATCTCCCAAGGATACCCCGGAAATATCAATATAACAAAAAAGAAGATCGAAAAGGAGGTATAAACTTATGTTACAGATAAACCTTCAGTTATTTGCTCATAAAAAAGGTGTGTCTTCCACAAAGAACGGCCGTGACTCCGAGTCCAAAAGACTTGGCGCAAAGAGAGCTGACGGACAGTATGTTCTTGCAGGCAATGTTCTTTACACACAGAGAGGCACAAAGATCCACCCCGGTACCAATGTAGGCAGAGGCGGAAATGATACACTCTTTGCTCTCGTAGACGGTCAGGTTAGATACGAGAGACTTGGAAGAAGCAAAAAACAGGTGTCCGTATATCCTGTTGCTGAATAATGCGATTCACCGACTTGTTATTTTACAAGTCGGTTTTTTTTAAGGAAGTGATAAAATGTTTGTAGACAGAGTTCAGATCCATGTAAAAGGCGGTAAAGGCGGAAACGGCGCGGTAAGCTTTTACAGAGCAAAATATGTAACAAACGGCGGTCCCGACGGCGGTGACGGCGGTAAAGGGGGAGATATAGTCTTTCTTGCCGACTCAAACCTTACCACCCTCATGGATTTCAGATATAAGCGTTCCTTCAAAGCTCAAAACGGAGAGGACGGCGGTAAGAGGAACTGCTTCGGAAAAGATGCCGAAAACATTGTTATAAAGGTGCCTGTAGGTACCGTAATAAGAGAAGCCCTCTCCGGTAAAGTCATGGCGGACATGTCGGAAAACGGCATGAAGAAAATACTTATAAAAGGCGGCAAGGGCGGTAAAGGTAACCAACATTTCGCCACACCTACCCGTCAGGCTCCCAGGTATGCGGAACCGGGAAGAGACAGCAGGGAGTACGATGTTATACTTGAGCTTAAGCTTATAGCAGACGTTGGTCTTATAGGCTTTCCCAATGCGGGAAAAAGCACTCTTCTTTCCATGGTAACAAATGCCAACCCCAAAATAGCAAACTACCACTTTACTACCCTTACCCCCAATCTGGGAGTGGTGAGAAGTAACAGCGGAAGCGACTTTGTAATGGCGGATATCCCCGGCCTTGTAGAGGGAGCCAGCGAAGGTGTGGGCTTGGGACATGAGTTTTTACGCCACACCGAAAGAACAAAGGTATTTATACATGTTGTGGACGGCTCGGGTCTTGAAGGGGATGACCCTTTGGAGAGCATAGAAAAGATAAGACAGGAGCTTGAAAAGTACAATCCCGAACTTTTAAAAAGACCTGCGGTGCTCGCCGTAAACAAAACAGACCTGCCCGAAACAGAAGAGAACTTAAAGCGTATAAAGGAAAAGTATGAGCCCTTGGGCTTTGAAGTTTTCCCCATATCCGCAGCCACAAACAAGGGTCTCGACCCTCTTATAACAAGGGTGGCAAGAATACTTGAAGACTACCCCGAAAACATTACCTTTGAAGAGGATTACGAAGAGTACGAAGAAATAGATACCGCACCTCAGTCCTTCACTATCACACAACCCGAAGAAGGATACTTTGTGGTAGAGGGTGTAGGTGTTGAAAAGATGATAGGCTACACCAATATAGATACGGAAAAAGGCTTTGCCTTCTTCCAAAAATATCTTAAGGACAGCGGTATAATACAGGCTCTTACGGATGCAGGCATAGAAGACGGCCAAACCGTGCGTATATACGATTTGGAATTTGAATTTTACAGGTGAGAACATGACAAGTAAACAAAGGGCATACCTAAAAAAATTGGCAAGCGCCCTCACCCCCGTGGTGCAGGTGGGTAAAAACGGTGCCACTCCCGAAGTGGTGACCTCCATAAACGAAGCTATAGAAAAAAGAGAGCTTATAAAGATAAACGTACAGGAAAACTGCCTTGAGGACATAAAGGAAACAGCCAATACCTTAGCAGAAAGAAGCAGAAGCCAGCTGGTACAGGTTATAGGCAGAAAAATAGTACTTTATAAAGAAAACAAGGAAGAACCCACTATAGTATTGCCGAAATGAAAAGGAGACTCCGAAAGGAGCCTCCCTTTTTTATATTTTCCGTAGATTGGTTTTCGGGTACCCATACTTGATCTCTATCGAAATCTTTAGAGGTCCCCTTTAGCCTCAAAAGCGGCGGAACGACACTTAGGTCGTTCCCTACAGATCGCTCAATAGGGTTTTGTAAAAAAACGAAATAGTATCAGTTTTCGGGTACTATGAGGGCATAGGCGCCGTCATTTCTCTTGTATACCACGTTTACATCCTCTGTTTGAGAGTTTATAAATACAAAGAAACTGTGGCCTATCATTTCCATCTGCATAACCGCTTCTTCGGGATCCATAGGCTTTACGGGTATTTTCTTTGTTTTAACTATACTTGACTCTTCTACATCCTCATACTCTTCATCCCCTATGGCAATGGCATTAAGCTCATCCGCAAAGGATTTGCTTCTCTTAGCCTTGTCGTTGAGTCTGTTTTTATATTTGACAACCTGTCTTTCAAGTATATCGACTACCGCATCCATAGCAGCCATAACGTCGCTGTCCGAAACCTCTGCCTTTATTATTCTCTTGTTAGGCAGTGTTACGGTGACCTCTGCCTTTTTGTTGAGCTTTATGTCGCTGAGTTTTACCACCGCCTCGGCATCTTCGGGAAAGAGCTTTTGTATCCTGTCAAGCTTCTTGGTGAGTTTCCCTTGGAAATTCTCAGTGATATCGATGTTTTTACCAACAAATGTGTAACGCATAAAATCAGCTCCTTTTCTTAAGGGAGGGAATAGTCTACCCACCCTCTTTGGTATATTTTATTATTCTACGCAGTATATAAAAATCCTTTTAATTCCATAAAATTTTAATATGAATTTTATGTTACAAAAGTGTTTCGAAAAAAAATATTTCACAAAATTTTAAAATCCCCTTGTTTATCAATGTTACAATTATATTATATTTGATTTTAACAAAAATGTTGAAAACTCACTTTTTAACACAATTTTTTTCAAAAATAATGTTGATAATGTTGAAAACTTTGTTGAAAAGTGTTTTTTAGCACTTTTCAGCCCTTACTTTTACCCATAGTTTTCAACATTCGACTTTTGAAATATTATAATCATATTTGTAAATTTTCTGTGCTTATTTTGTAACATTTAAATTTCGGCATATTATACAAAATTTATTTTTGGGCATTTTTTATATGAATTTTTGTTTTTATTTGTAGTATTGGTTCTCTAAGATTTCATATTTTTAAAAAGGCTGTAAATCGTTGACAAATTAACAAAAATGTGATAACTTAGTCTATGGGAAAAACCCATATTTTTTTAAACTTTCAGGAGGATGTTTTAATGAAACAAGGAACAGTAAAGTGGTTCAACGCAGAAAAAGGATTTGGTTTTATTTGTGTGGAAGGTGAAGAGGATGTATTTGTACACTTCTCCGCTATCCAGTCCGAAGGCTACAAGACTCTCGAAGAAGGTCAGAAGGTAGAGTTCGAAGTAGTTGACGGTGCTAAGGGACCTCAAGCTGCAAACGTAGTTCGTTTATAATAAAATAAGGTCTTTGACCTTTACAAATAAAGTTGATTGCCACAGGGCTGTGAAAAATATTTCACAGCCCTTTTTTTGTATTGCACTGTAGCTATAAGTGTGCTAAAATATCCCTTGTGAATATATTTATAAAAGAAAGGGGTCAACATGAAAAAATTTTTAAGTATTTTTACAGGCAGCATACTCTTGTTGAATACGGCTGTATATGCCTTAACGGGAGATGTAAATAACGATGAAACGGTAGATTCCAAGGATGCCTCTCTTGTGCTTTCCATGGAAACGGGAAAGGAAGAAAAGAACCCGAACGGAGATGTTAACTTTGACGATGAGGTGAACGCAAAGGATGCCTCTCTTATACTTCAGTATACGGCAGGGCTCATAGACAAGTTTAAAGTGCCCGGAGAGCTTCCCGAAGGCTTTTCTCCCGTACCTACGGTATACACAAAGGAAATAAGCGTATCCACCTACGAAGAGCTTAAAAGTGCCATAAGCGAGCTGGGTACCTCAAGCGAACAAAGGGTAATATATATTACGGAGGACATATATCCCACGGCACAAATAAAGCTTGACAAAGCAAATGCCAACATAAACTTTGTAGGTGTTACAAAGTCCGACGGTACAGCTCCCAAGCTTGATTTTTACAAGTTCAGAGATTCTCTTACAAACCGTGGTTCGGGCGGTACGGGTCTTATGATAAGCGGCTCCTACTACAACTTTAAAAACCTTATTGTTACAAATGCAGGTGACTGCGGTACAAGAATAAAGGGTAGCAGTGCAGGCAACTGTATATTTGAAAACTGTATATTCAACTACAACAATAACTCGGGTATATCCGTTACGGAAGGTGGCCACGACAACACCTTTATAGGTGTGGACTCCTACAGAAACTGCGACCTTTGCCCCAGATACGGTGCCGATGCCGACGGTTTTTCCATAAAGCTCGGTGCGGGCGACGGTAACAAGTGCTACAGCTGCAGAGCTTGGGAAAACGGTGACGACGGTTGGGACAGCTACGACCAACAACAGCACAATGGTGTTTACAATATATCCTATATAGACTGCCTCTGCTGGCATAACGGCGATCTTGACACCTTTACCTGTTGGGATGACTATGAAAGAGGTCTGCCCGCCGATGAGAGAATGCTCTACATACAGGCAGCTATAGAACAAGAGCCAAACTTCCTTGAAAACTACAACAACAAAGTATATACCAAGGAAACTTGGCCCAATGTTACCATAAAACTTTTAGGCTCCACCATACAAAGCAAAAATATAGACTACAACCACTGGGGAGGAAACCCCAACGGCTTTAAATTCGGCTCCGAGTACTCCAACCCCGAGCAGTACAGGTATGTGGAAAACTGTATAGCCTTTGAAAACGGTCAAAAAGGCTTTGATATGAACAACAGTGCCTGCAAAATAGACATTAACAACACAATAGGCTATGATAACGGTTTTGACGGCAAAAAAGGTCAAGATGCCGAGGACGCCAACTCCAACTATATATTAAAGTGTAAAATAAGAGGCGTTACCCCTGTTGAAATGCAGGTGCTCTCCTCTTCCAAAAACTACTCCTTCGACGGCAAGAACCCCGATGTTCTGCCTGATAATATGACTACCACCGAGCCCACACAAGAGCAACAAGCTCAAATAAGAGCCAAGGTAGACGAAGTATTCGGAAATATAAAAGATCTTTGCTATGAAGATAAAATAGCGGGGGTAGTTACATTTGATGAGATATTTGAGATATTAAGATAATGATCGGGCTGTGAAAAGCAAAAATTTGTTTTTCACAGCCTTTTCGTTGCGATAAATTTGCTATTTATACCGATAAACCTCTCAGTTAACTACGCTGACAGCTCTCCTTTCAGGCGAGCCTCTTTTGTTTTATGTATTTTACAGCTTAATTTACAGCAAAACCACTCATTTGCCATTACAATAAATTACGGAGAAAAACAGTTGTGACAAAGCCTCGCCTGAAAGGAGAGGTGGCAGCCTTTAGGCTGACGGAGAGGTTCCGCCGCGGCGACAAATTCAAAAATTATCAAAGCTGAGGATGTAAAAAATCAATATCAACACAAAACGCCAAACGGCTGAACAGAAATTCGCCAAATATCTGAATAAAAAAGTGCCAAATAACCTAATAAAAACTTGCCAAACGACCTAATATGTAATATAATGTTTTGCAAGAAATCCCGATCTGCAAATAAATCCATGGTTTTCACGGCTTTAAAACCGCTATCCACGGCATATACAAAATAAAACTTTAAGGAGAATACCGCTATGCTTAATTACAGAGGCAGAATTACAGATGAAATATTGAAAAGAAAATTAAAAGGTATCGGTGCCGTATTGATAGAAGGCCCTAAATTATGCGGAAAAACCACTACAGCAGAACAAGCCGCCAAAAGCATATTGTACATGGCAGACCCGGACGACAGAGCACAAAACCTACAAATGGCACAATTAAAGCCAAGTCTGTTGTTAGAAGGACAGACCCCACGATTGATAGATGAGTGGCAGATAGCTCCCACTATTTGGGATGCCGTTCGTTTTGAGGTAGACCACAGAAACGAAAACGGTCAATTTATACTGACAGGCTCCGCAGTTCCCGCCGATAGGTCTAAACTGTTTCACTCGGGAACAGGGCGTTTTGCTTGGGTAAAAATGCGTACTATGAGCTTATATGAATCGGGAGATTCCTCGGGTGATGTTTCTTTAAAGTCACTCTTTGAGCAAAAATCGGATGTTGTGGGTATAAATTCATCGGATGAAATAGAAAAAATAGCCTACCTTGCCTGTCGTGGAGGATGGCCTACCACTCTTGAGCTTGAAGAAGATATTTCCCTTGACAGGGCTTATGATTATTACGATGCCATAGTCAATGTAGATATATCAAGAGTTGATGAGGTAAAGCGCAATAGCGAACGCGCAAAAAGATTGATGAGAGCCTACGCAAGAAGCATAGGTACACAAATTTCGTATGCTACATTGCAAAATGATATTTCAGCCAATGATTCCGACACTCTTAATGTAAATACGGTCATGTCTTATGTACATGCTCTCCAAAAAATATTTATAATAGAAGATATGCCTGCATGGAATCCCAATATACGCTCAAAAACCGCTATCAGGACTTCAGACACAAGGTATTTCACCGATCCTTCCATAGCTGTGGCAGCTTTGGGTTTGGGACCAAAAGACCTTATAAAAGATTTAAAAACATTCGGTTTTGTTTTTGAGAACCTATGTGTAAGAGACCTGCGTGTATATGCAGATGCTTTGGGCGGACAAGTTTACCACTACAGAGATAAATCGGGGCTTGAATGTGATGCCGTAATACATTTAAAGGACGGGAAATACGCCTTGATAGAGATAAAATTAGGAGGGGAAGAAAATATCGAGTACGGTGCAAAAACATTGATACAGCTAAAGAATAAAATAGACTACGATAAAATGCCTGTGCCCTCATTTATGATGGTACTTACGGGAAAAGGCAAGTACGCCTACAAAAGAGAGGATGACGTTTATGTTGTTCCCTTAGGTGCTCTGAAGAATTAAAAAAGGGGTAATAAATTTGCTATTTGCACCGATAAACCTCTCATCCTTTCAGGCGAGCCTCTTTTGTTTTATGTATTTTATGGCTTAATTTACAGCAAAACCACTCATTTGCCATTACAATAAATTACGGAGAAAAACAGTTGTGACAAAGCCTCCCCTGAACAGCCACAGCTGACGGAGAGGTTCCGCCACAAAGACAAAATTTGTAATTATTGAAATCAATGTCGGAAAAATCAATTTTTTCGCGTAAGCTAAAAATTGATTTGGGTCTATAAATTGTTGTTTGTGGGTGTACATTTACGTTATGGCTTTGAACGGTACGGATAGCTCTGCCGGAATAAGTGTCGGGTGCTCGTTCGTCAGCCCTATGGGCT
>JAFSVK010000122.1 GCA_017444985.1 Bacillota bacterium | reverse complement strand
ATTTATCAGTGTTTATTATCCCTGTTGATATACTTTCTATTCTTGTAATTTTATATGTATGATCTCGACTTCCATCAGCCTTATATGAGTAACCGTTTTTAATGCTTTCAGTCACTTCACCCAACTTACGCTGTTCCCAAGAAATCCCCAAATTAAGCATAAAAAAACAGGGAGCTAAGAAAAACTTAACTCCCCGACGGGTTCTTTTTTGCACTATTATCTTATTTTCACTTTTAAGACTCATTATATACTGTTGCATCATCAACCCTGTAATTATCATCTCTGAGGGGTAAAATGTCCTCTTTAAGTAAGATTATAAGTTCTTTTTTTACAGCCTGATTATATTTGAATTTGGAAATACCTTCATGTGTTGCGGCATAGCTGTCAAAATCGGCTGTTTTTTTCAAATTATTAAGTCCCGGCAGCTCCGTATCGCCAAGCTGATAACGGTCTGCCGCATAGGAAACAGCCTCGGGGGATACGCACCATTTTTCCGCAAATTCTTCAAGTACGCTGTCAATTGCATTTTTTCGCATTTCGGCAAGCATGTGGGATACACGCTTGTCTTTAAATTCATCGGGATTCGCTTGCACTCTTTTCCATAGTTGTTGCATAAGCTCGCCGAGTTTAGGATTGGAAGATACCAGTTCATCAATGTATTTGCCTATTTCAAACACAAGATTTTGATAGTGCTGTTCTTTCCGTTCCTCATCGGTAGCGGATACAACGGACTGTATCAAGCTGACGATGTAATCATAGTCAATTTTTTCTTTGCTGTATGCTTTTAATTCATATTCAAAGTCAATATCCGGCAAGTCTTCGCTGTCGCCGTTATTTTCGGGCTTGTATGTTTCTTTGATATTATGATACCAAGCGGCATAACGGTCGTACTCATCTTGTGTGATGCCGTAGGAGTCCGGGTCGTTATCGGCATATTTTGTAAAGGCTTTAAGGCTTGAATATATCTTGTCAAATTCCTGAAATGCCTTTGCAAAGCGAAGTTTGCCTTCTTTGCCGAGCTTTGCGATTTCATCCGGAGTTTCGGCGGTTACACGCAAATAAGCGAGAGCTTTTGTAAATTCATCATATACCGTATCCCAATCGGGAGCAAGTACGGAGGCTTTACCACCTGCGGAATATAGTATAAGTGCATCATCAACGTCATTTTTGAATTTATGTGGCGATTGAAATGTTACTATTTGTCCACAGGTCTTACTCTTATCAAAAAGTCGATTTGTTCTTGAAAAAGCCTGTATTATATCGTGGGAGTGCATGGGCTGTCTGTCCATAAAAATAGTGGAAAGACAAGGAGCGTCAAAGCCTGTCAGCAATCTATTTACTACGATAACAAGGTCAAGCTGTTCATCACGGCTTTTAAACTTTGCTTTTTTCCTTGCAAGGCGGTCGTTAAGGTTGGTATTGTAGCCCTTTATCTCACCTATACCAAATGAAGTGCCGAACATAGCGTTGTAATCGTTAAGAGATTCCTGCATTTTAGGTACATTCAAGTCCGAACTTTCGCTGTCTTCATCACTTGAAACGGAATAAGTAATTGCAAATTTCGGAAAATCGGGTAGTACTCTTTTTGTTTCCTCGCTTACGGTAACGGAGGTTTCGCCCTTTACCACACGTTTAAGCAAGTCATAGTATTCCTGTGCCTTTTTTATGGAATTGACCGTCAATATTGCTTCATAGGTTTTTCCTCTGCCGTTTTTAAATCCGAGTTTTTCTTGCGACTTATTTATTATCACATCAAGGACTTTCAGCATATGTGTTTCTGTGTCGTAAACGGATAAATCTTCGTTGCTGTCGTCGTCCTTAAGGTTCCACGCTCCCAAATGTTCCGTTTGAAAGCCCAAAACTGCCTCATCACGAATAGCCTCTTTTACGGTATACTTATGCAAGCAAGCACCGTACAATTCGTCCGTGGTTCTTGGAAGATCCCCTTCGGCAGGATATGCGTTTACGGCAAAACGGGGTGTACCCGTAAAGCCGTACCAAAGGGAGTTTATAAAGAATTGAGATAAAAGCCGTTGTGTTCTCGGGGTGACGGCTCTGTGGCATTCGTCCACGATGAAAGCCACACGGAGATTTTTAATGCGGTTATATGTGGGGGTATCCTCTTTCAACCGCTTTTTTATAGCAATGGACAGTTTTTGTATGGTAGTAACAACAACCTGCTGATTATTGTTTTTCAGCTTATTTATCAAATCCCCCACATTGTCCGTTTCATCTACGTCCACCACATCATTATTGGCGTAGGATTGAAATGCTTGTGTTGTTTGTGTGTCAAGGTCTTTGCGGTCTATAAGGAAAATTGTCTTTTCAATGCTCGGTATATCTATAAGCAGATTTCTTGCCGCCTTATAGCTTGTCATTGTTTTGCCCGAACCGGTGGTGTGCCAGATATAGCCGGATTTTCCTTGCCTTGAAGCACTTCTCACCGCTTCAATGGCGTGTATTTGATAGGGTCGTAGCAAAAGTATTTTTCTTGCCTCTTGATCGAGCACGGCATATTTCATCACCATTTGATGTGCCTCGGGTATCTTCAGCACACATTCGGCAAATTTTAAATAGTCGGTAACGGGTTCGTTGTTAAAGTCCTCCCAGCCCGAAAGAAACTTTTCATTAAGGGTTTCTTCCTCTGCGGCTGCAAAATACTTTGTGTCCACCGCATTGGATACAACAAACATTTGAACTGCCGAAAAGATGCCCGTAAACTTTCCCTCGCGTATATATTTGCGTATCTGTCTGAAACCGTCAAGATATGAATGTTGACGGTTTTTAAGCTCAATATGAATAAGAGGTATGCCGTTTATAAGCAGTGATACATCAAAGCGGCGGTTTTGGCTGTGTACATCTTCCTCATCGTCTTTTAAGGCTCTATATTGGTTAATGACCTCGTAAACGCTTGAACCTCCCGCAATGTCATCACGTTTTAAAACGGTTAGCTGTACCGTTTCGGTATCTCTTTGCACATATACGTGTGCTATACCGTTTTCTCCCGCTATCCACTTTGCGGCATCATAGAATGTGGCAAAGGAAAGTTGGTTTTTCACCTGTTCAAATTCACGGTCGCTTAGTGGTTTACCCTCAAGCACGGCTTTGTTGCCAAGCTCTAAAATTTTGCGTAAATTCGCCCATAAATCCTCTTCGGTGTTCAAATCCGGACGATAAGTCCACTGGCTTTTTCCCTCTGTAAGTTGTTCTATAAGTTTATCTTCTATTGTTTTTTCAAGTTCTGCCATTAACTCACCTCTTTTTTATACTACTGTCAATTAAGCAATACACCTTCATCATAAGAACATTGCAAATAATTGGGGGAACTGTAATATGTGGCAGTGTTAAAATCGGATATTTTATCACTGATAAAAGATGTAAATACATTTAAGATCCCTTTTACAGCGTCAACAGCCTTTTCTTTCATATCATACACTATCAAATTTTGATAAACTCTGCCGATAGCCGTAACGGGCGGTACATTGTATTTACAGTTTTCAACAGTCTCAAATTCTCCCGTTTCTATTCCGTAGCGGTGTATCCATTCGTCGCACACTTGTTCATAGCTTAGGCAATGGTTGACCGCCGCCGCATCCAATTCATGATTTATGCCTTTTTCGCCAAGACATTTTGCAATATAGCCCCTGTGATTTTTCGATACTCTGGCTACATACTCAATCATGGTCGCAATATAGAAAATATTGTCATTCATATTTTTCACACCCCTTATATGTTAGGCAATCCAATCCTCTTATGGTATGAAAACTTATTTGATGGGTTGGATGTTTAAATTTTGCAATTTCCCAAAACACTTCACGGCTTATATATCCTGCAAGAAAATCATTTACATAATTCCAAATGGTATCATCTGCCATAGGTCCTTCAACAATATCATATTCATGCACTTTACCGCTTCTGCATTCGGCAATAAAATCGAGCCACTCATTATTCATTTCTTCAAATTTTAAAATATTAAGTCCTTGCTTTTCCTCGTATGTATAAATATTTACAACAGCACTCCCTGTACCTCTTTTTGCCCATCTGATTGCCTGTTCAAGTGATTTGGTGCAATAAAATCCCCATGAAAAATCTTTGGTGTATTTTGTTTTTCTTATTTCCGGAAATTCAACCATTTCGATACTTCCATGATATAATTCTATTCCCATTAACTCACCTCAAATCTTTAATATCAAAAGCTGTGTAGCCCTCGTAGTAGTAACTTGTGTCAATACCTTTCATAAACACCTCACGGTCTTGTATTTTATCCGTTAGGGCGTTTTTAAGCAGTACACTTATTTCCGTAGAGCGTATGGGGCTTCTTTCCATAGCAAGAAGATAATCTTCCTTATCTATCAAACTCCAGTCTACTACTTTTTTTAGCTCGGTTTTGAAAATATGGTCAAGCCATATTCGTGTTGCTCTGCCGTTTCCCTCTCGGAATGGGTGGCAGATGTTCATCTCGACATATTTTTCAACTATTTCATCAAATGTTTTCTGCGGCATTTGTTCTACGGTTTTGAGTGACTGTTCCAAATACATTACGGGAGCAAAACGAAAACTACCTTTTGCAATATTCACGGTGCGTATTTGTCCGGCAAAGTAATAAATATCTTCAAAAAGGGTCTTATGAATGAACATAAGAGTTTCAAGTGAACCCGATTTTTTTTCGGCAAGCATATCTTCTTCAAACAGCATGACAGCCTTTTGTTTGGATATGCGTTCTTCTTCTCTTGCAAGTTCAGCAGAACTTTTTGCATTTATTTTATTTTCAAGCATATCACACCTCACACAAACATCTTTTGAAGCATAGATTTCTTCATTTTTTGCAAAGTTTCCAACTTACGCTGATGAAGGGTGATAAGGGTGTCGAGATTGTCAAAATAGTCTGCTATTACTTGCTGTTCTTTAAGAATTGGCAGTAAAAATTCAAAAGCTCCGACCTCAGTTGTGGATATGCTTGCTTGATTTACGGCAGGCTTT
>JAFSVK010000011.1 GCA_017444985.1 Bacillota bacterium | reverse complement strand
ATTGAAGTAAAATTGAGATAGCTTGTTCGAGGACTAGGAAATGGCTCGAAGCCAATGTAGAGCATTGGTGAGAGACATTGACGACGTACTCGGGCAAGATAGCCAATTTTACGATTTATGAGTTTTTAGAGGTGCCCTTATGTTTGTTTTCCTGCGTACTGTGTCATATAAAGGTCGTAGTATTTGCCTTTTTTCAAAAGCAATTCTTCGTGATTGCCCTTTTCTACTACCCTACCCTTGTCTATAACCACTATCATATCCGCATCCCTTATGGTTGAAAGTCTGTGGGCTATGACGATACTCGTTCTCTCCTTCATAACCTCCTGCATGGCTGACTGTATATTCTTTTCTGTTCTTGTATCCACATTTGAGGTTGCCTCATCCAATATAAGTATACCCGGGTCCGATATAAAGGCTCTTGCTATTGCTATAAGCTGGCGCTGACCTTGGCTTATGTTTTCGCCGTCCGAGGCAAGAGATGTATGAAGACCTTCGGGCAAGTGTTTTACAAGCTCGTCGCATCGGCTCATTTTAAGAGCCTTGTCTATCTCCTCTTTGGTGGCATCTATATTGGAATACCTAAGATTATTTTCAAGAGTGTCCCTGAAAAGTACCGTGTCTTGTAAAACTATGGAAACCTTCTTCCTTAAGCTTTCCGTTGAAACATCGGCAATATTTTGAGAATTTATAAGTATTTGACCGCTGTCTATGTTATAAAACTTCATAAGAAGGTTTACTATAGTGGTTTTGCCGCTTCCCGTTGCTCCTACTATGGCAACTTTTTTACCCGGTTCTATTTCAAGGTTAAAATCTTTAAGGACCTTTGTTTCCTTTGTGTAACCGAAGTTCACATTCTTAAAGCTTACCTTCATATTTTGATTTTCGGATAATTCCTCTCCCGAGGTGTCCTCATTTTTCTCATCAAGTACGGCAAATACTCTTTCGGCACCCGCCAAGGCTGTTTGCAACTGTCCGTAAATTTGAGCGATCTCGTTTATAGGTCTTGTGAATTGTTTTGCATATACTATAAAGGCAGATATAACACCTACCGTTATAATACCTTTAAGGGCAAAATACCCTCCGAAAATGGATATTATTACAAAACCTATATTTCCTATACAGTTCATTACAGGTCCCATTATACCGCTGAAACAATCAGTTATTATACCCGCTTTTGTAAGGGAATCGGCATTTTTTGAAAATTCTTCGTTGGTGCTTTCCTTTCTGTCAAAGGCAGTAACGGTATGAAAGCCATATATCATCTCTTCCACGGTACCGTTTAAGTTTCCCAAAAGTTCTTGTCGTGTTCTTGAAAACTTTCTCACTTTCTTTGATATAAAGTTGGTGGCAAAAAATGTCAGAAATATAGTAAGACAACTAAGTACAGCCAGTTCTTTACAATAAAAAAACATAACGGCAAATGTACCGCATACCGTAAGTATACCCGAAATAAACGAAGGAAGAGACAGCGAAACGGTAGTTGAGATGTTTTCAATATCGTTTGTCATTCTGCTCATTATATCCCCGTGGGAATGGGTATCCATAAAAGCTATGGGTAGATCCACTATTTTTTCAAACAATTCATTCCTGAGTTTTTTAACGGTCCGTTGGCTTATTTTAGCCGAAAAAACACCTTGTAAAAGCTGAAATATACAGTAAAAACCATAGGAAACGATCATTCCCGTAAGAAAAAACATAAAATTATCTTCGCTTTTTCCCGAAATTATATCTACAGCTTTACTTTGAAATATAGGTCCTAAAATGCCGCAACTTGTTGCTATTACAACTACAATAAAAAGTATGCAAAGAAGACCTTTTTCCTTTGTAAAGTATCCCAAGACCCTCTTTAGAGTCTCTCTTACATTTTCGGCGTGTTCTATGGGAGCAAAATTATTAAATCTTCTCCCCGAGATCATTCCGCTTCTTTTACCGTTTTGATTTATTGCCGCCATATTATACCGCCTCCTCTTTTACATCATTTTGAGACGAATATATTTCTTTGTAAATGTCGCTGTTTTTCAAAAGTTGCTCATGGGTACCCATATCGGCTATTTTTCCATTTGAAATTATCATTATTTTATCGGCATTTTTAACCGTTGATATTCTTTGGGCGATAATGATCTTGGTTATACCCTGTCGTTTTTCGGCTAATGCTTTATAAAATAAGGCTTCCGTTGTGAGATCCAAGGCACTTGTAGCATCGTCAAGTATAAGTAAGGGTGCCTTTTTTAATACGGCTCTTGCTATGGAAAGACGCTGTTTTTGACCTCCCGAAAGGCTCATACCCCTTTCGGCTACCTCCATATCATAGCCCTTTTCGTAATTGTTTATAAACTCATCCGCTTGAGCTATTTTAGCTGCCTCTTTTATATTTTTAAGACTTTCCCGTTCGTTTCCCCAGGCGATATTTTCTCTTATACTCCTGCTGAAAAGCTCGCTTTTTTGGAAAACAACGGATATACCTCTTCTTAGGGAAGAAATATCATATTCTTTAACATTAACACCGTTTATAAGGACCTCGCCCTCGGCAACATCATAAAACCTGGGTATAAGGTTTGCAAGGGTGGTTTTACCGGAGCCTGTTTCACCCATAATGGCAAGGCTTTCGCCTTTGTTAACTTTAAAGCTTATATTTTCAAGAACATTGCCCTCACCGTAACCGAAGGAAACATTTTTTAATTCTATGGATATACCTTCCTCGGTGTTAAGCTTTACATCTCCGCTTATTATATCCTCTTGTGTATCAAGTATTTCCTTTATTCTTCCCCAAGACACAAAGCCTCTTGAAATGTTGTGAAAAAGCATTATAAGCATAAGTATACCGTGAAGAAGCTGTGTAATGTATGTGAGAGATGCCATAATTTCTCCGGGGGTCACTGCCCCGTTTTTAACAAGTATATTGCCCTTGTAAAGTATTATGACCACGGTACCGTACATTATAGTGTTTATAATTGGACTTATAAAAGAAAAGAGTATCAATATTTTGAAATGATTTTTAATAAGTTCGTCATTTGCCTTTGAAAACCTTATTTTTTCATATACTTCTTTAACACAAGCTTTTATAACTCTTATCCCGGATATATCTTCTTGTAATATCGTATTGATGTTATCTATACCACCCTGTACTTTCGTAAAAAGAGGTCTTGCTATTTTAACGCAAACTATTAAGCATATCAGCATCAATGGGCTTGCAAATAAAACCACCGTACCTATGGTACTGTTTAACCTGTATATAAAAAAAAGGCTTCCGAATACCAAAAGAGAAGTCCTTACAAGTCCCCTTACAAACATTGCAAACATATTCTGTATTTGAGTGATATCGTTTGTTATCCTCGTTATAACAGAACCGCCCGTAAACTTATCCATTTGTGCGAAGGAGAAATTCATTACTTTTTTAAAGGTATCTTTTCTTATGTCATTACTTGCGTTTTGAGTGGCAATGTTTACAAAAATATTGTTGCTCGAACCGCAAAAACCACCTACAATGGCTATTATTATCATATATAAGCCATATCTTACAATGATTTGCATATCACTTATACCATTGTTATTTACGCCTAAAACTCCCTCGTCTACAACTTTACTCATTAGGGCGGGTTGCAGCAGATCCATAAGCACTTCAAGGCACATAAACAGTGCCGCTACTATAGCAAGGGGTAAATATTTTTTTATAAATTTAAACATTGCTTTTTCTCCGTAATGTAGGCAGGCACCTTTTAAGCGGTGCCTGTCAGAATATATCTACCATACTTTCTATGCCCTCTTTAAAGGGTATAGACATTTTTTTCGCAAACTCCAGGACACCGGGTTTTTCGTTGCTATCGGCATTTCCCGTTACAACATCATACCTTGAATAAAGTAACTCTCCCATACCGACTATATTTCGCATATTTTCGAATACGGCATTTGTTTCATCATTTACGGTATATGTTTTTTCCGTAAGTTCCATTTCTCTTTGGGGCTCTTTTATAACGGGTTTATCTTCATCGGGCATAAATAGGGAAAACAAACCTTTTTTCCTGTTGTTTACCCGTGCATTTACAACACTTTCCATTTGATAAAATCTTTGCATTTCCGAAAAAGAATCGGGGTCTTTTTTTTGCACACATAATGCTTTTAGTCTTTCCCAATTCTTTTTTGTTATGTCGGAGCCACTTTCTAACTCTTCCAAAAGAATATTAAACTCTTTTTCAACAATGCTTCCGTATATTGCACTCTTTTTAAAATCGCTTTCGGATATTTTATCGTAGTTTTTATAGTATATATTGGGATGCAGGCTATCTGTATCTATAGGGGGGAATATTTCCGCTACCCTCTCTTTTATTTTTTCTCTTATTTTATAAGCCTTTTCCTTATCATCGGCTATTGCCCATATATTATTATTCACTATGGAGGTAAGTGCATTTTTATAGTTTATACCGCAACGCTCATAAATTTCCATAAGTATATCTATCATGGCATATACAATATCCGTATCCTTTAGACAAGGATCCAAAAGCCTTAAAGTATAAGGCTCTACATCCGAATACATATTTTTTAAAATTTCAGCCTCTTTTTCAAATCTACCTATATTCTCATTTGGTAAATCGTAGGAATACTCTTCTTTAAATGCAAAGAAAGGCTGACCTATGACTTTAAGCATCCCTACCGACAATACCACCCTTTTATTTGTATCGTTCATAATTACCCCTTATAACATTACACGCCACCATGTAAACATAGCGGCGTGTACGGATCACATAAAATTATTTTTTATCCCCGTTTAAAAGCGTACCGTTGTTTGAATCTATAGTTGCAAGAAAAGCATCGGGTACCATTACATCTACATCTATTCCCTCACATAAGAGAACGGGTATTTTAAGCTCTCTGCCTAAATCTACGGCATGTGTAAAGTCTTCTTTTGAGGAACTACCTACAACGATGGCACAAGCTCTCATCATGTAGGGTATAAGTCCCTTATCGGGATTTGAAGTTACAAAGATATCACCTTTTTTAAAGTGAAGCTTTGCTTCATCTACGGTGGTTATAATGTTGGTCTGTGCCGTAACTCTTCCTGCCTTTACCATTGCCTTTCCGTTAAGAAGTACATCACCTACAAGACCTACCTTTATGGTATTTGTGGTACCTGTCGTTCCCAAAGGTGTACCACCTGTAAATACCATAAGCTCACCTGTTTCAACAATACCCTCTTCTATGGACTTTGCAGCTACCTCATCAAAGAGAGTGTTTATATTTCTCTTTTCCATTTCAACAAGCATAGGTCTGCAGCCCCAAATAAGGTTTAACTGTCTCAATGTTCTCTCTATGGGAGTACAAGCAAGTATGGGAGTTGCGGGTCTGTACTTTGCAACGGCTCTTACGGATCTGCCCGAAAGTGTTATTGTTCCTATAATACCTGCGTTCAAGTCGTGGGCTGTTGTACAAGCGGAGTGACTCATAGCAGATGTTATATTTTTAACAGTATTGCTCTTGGAATCAATTTTGTTAAATCTTCTGTTGTAGTCTATGTTCTTTTCTATTTCGATTGCTATTCTGTCCATAGCTGTAACGGCTTCTACGGGGAAATCGCCGTTTGCTGTTTCTCCCGAAAGCATTATGGCATCCGTGTAGTCAAATATGGCACTTGCTACGTCATTTACCTCTGCTCTTGTGGGACGAGGGTTATGTATCATAGAGTTAAGCATCTGTGTTGCTGTTATAACAGGCTTTCCTTTTGCTATACATTTCTGAATAAGCATTTTCTGAACGATGGGAACTTCCTCGAAAGGTATCTCAACACCAAGGTCACCTCTTGCTACCATTATGCCGTCTGTAACCTCAAGTATCTCGTCTATGTTATCAACACCGTCTCTGTTCTCTATTTTGGATATGATGTGAACATCGGAGCCACCGCAATCTTCAAGAACTTTCTTTATTTCCAATACATCCTTTGCGGAACGTATGAAGGAAGCGGCAACATAATCTATGCCCGACTTAACACCAAACTGAAGGTCTGCAATATCTTTTTCTGTAAGAGCGGGGAGATTTATGTGAACATTGGGAAGGTTTACACCCTTTCTTGAACCAAGTTCACCCGAATTTAAAACAACACATTTAACATTGTTTCCGCTTATTTCCTTTACGGTCATTTCAATAAGACCGTCATCTATAAGTACGGTAGCACCCACATAAAGATCCTTTGCAAAATCTTCATATGTTACCGCTACCTTTGTATTATCTCCTTCGATATCATCTGTTGTAAGAGTAAACTCCTGTCCTGCTGTAAGTTCTACCTTGCCGGCAGCTAAAGTTTTGGTTCTTATTTCGGGACCTTTGGTATCAAGTATTATGGGAATAGGTGCATTAAGTTCTTTTCTTGCCTGTTTTAAATTCTCTATTCTTGTACCGTGTTCCTGATGATCGCCATGTGAAAAATTCAATCTACAGGCACTTATACCTGCTTTTATAAGGTTTTTGATCTGATCTACATCATTTGAAGACGGTCCGAGTGTTGCAACGATTTTTGTTTTACGCATAAATATCTCCTTATTCTAATAATATCAAAAATACGGGAAGTTTTAACCACGCTATGAATTATGATACCATAAGTTTTTTAAAAAATCAATCCTAAGATTTATAACTTGGCATAACTTAGTAAACACCGAAAAAAGGATACCAAAAAATAATTTTACACATTTGCTTAACGGCTCAGTTGCCATTTTTCGTCTACAAATGTGCCGCCGAAATAAAAATATTTTTTTTTTGTGATTTAATCAGTGTTTTCCTTATAAAAACCTTGAATTCACTGACTTAATGTGGTATTCTTGATAAAAACGAAAGAGGTAAGCCATGAAAGAAAGCAATATCATAAGAAGAGCCGAAATATCCGATATCGACGATATTAACAGGCTTTTATATCAAGTAAACAATGTTCATGCCGAAAAAAGACCGGATATTTTCATAAAAAATCAAAAAAAATACAATGATGAGGAACTTAAGAAAATAATAAATGATGATAACAGCCCCATATTTGTATATTGCCAAGAAGGTGTAAAGGGCTATGCCTTTTGTGTAGCGGAAAACTACACGGAAAATAACAATATAGCTCCTCGAAAAACACTTTATATAGATGATATTTGTGTGGATGAAAAATACAGAGGCAGCCATATAGGCAGTAAGATTTATGAATATGTGTACAATTATGCCAAAGCCCACGGGTTTTACAATATAACATTAAATGTTTGGCAATGTAACCCCCAAGCTCGTAAGTTCTACGAAAAATTAGGATTTCTCCCCTATAAAACAGCTATGGAACAAATTATAAAGGATGGTGAATAAATGATTTTTAAAAAATTAATATTAGGTATTTTTTTATCTATACTGTTTAATATTCCGGTTTTTGCCTATACCATTATAAATGTACCCTTGGATTCAAGACCTGTCAGTACCGACTACCTTCAAAGACTTACGGAGATAGGAAATGACGAATATATAAGTGTAAGTAAGGAAAACCTGGATCTTTTTACTGCTTATGATGAGTTAAATCATTTCGGTAACAGCCCCGCGGTAAGAGATGAACTTGAAGAAATAGTATCCGTACATAACGACCCCAATACCACCGTTATAATAAGCACTTCCTGTTATATCACAGGGGGACTTGTAGGTAGCAGATGCGGTGTTAATTATGCGGATTACACCCAAGCTCTTGAGCAGTTGAAAAATATGATACAAACCTACTCTCAACCTCACTACTGCATAAATATAGTTGTACCGAGAGCACTGCCCGAAACAAGAGCGGGTGCTATCTGGCCCGATAACAACAGCTACCACGGTATAGGGTATTTTTACCTTCAATACTATCCAAACTGTGAAGATAAAGCCACAATACAGGAAAAGTACGCAAACATTACTCCCATACAGCTTTTAATGGAGTACAGTTATACCGAAAACAAGTCACTTGAAGCGGGTTACAGCTCTCTTACCCCTTGGGAAAAAGATTTTCTTTCCTACTTTAAAAATAATTTCTTATCCGAAAAATACCTGCCCTATGTTGAAAACTACAAGCTTCCGTATAAGGCAACCACAGAGATCTTTTCCGAGCTTTTAAATATGCAAGACTATAATATAGATATAATAGTTGGAAACGACGATCTTACAATTCCCGAAAGTATAGCTTACTTTAATCAATCGGGAGCGGATTGGATACCAAAAAGTAAGGAATCTCCCATAAAATACAGCTTTGCCAGAAGCTATATGCAAATATATCCCAACTCAATACAAAACATACTTACAGCTCGCTACGGTATAACGGAAAAATGTTTAGCCGTAAACGGTTTGGGGAAAAATATAAATATAATACACGGTACAGATGAGTTGCCTCAGCTAATATACGCAAGAGAGTATGCAAAAAGGCACAACCTTACCACAAACTTTACCCTTCGCTATAACGATATCACAAAAAATGTGACACCCCAGGATGTTATACGACCAAACGAAATTACAAGAGCGGCTATAAACTTTACAAAAGGATCTGTGGGAAGATACACAGATAAACCTTTTGCCATGTTTATATATGACTATCACTCGGAAAGATATTATTCTACCGAGGGACTTTTAAAAGATATGTATGCAGCTCATAAGTCGGGCTTTAATGTAGGCTTGATAGAACTTTTTGACATATATACCACAAACTCCGTTTATAAAAAACTTATATATAATTCCGACTCTTCTCGAGTAAACAATATGTCTACGGGTATATGGCAATTAAATACCTACAGTGCTTGGAATACCAATGCAAATGCCATAGGCTTAGGTATTGCGCAAGCTCAAGTTTACAGCATAGCCTCTCAGGTAAGCAGTGACCTCATGAGCACGGAAAAAGCACAAATAAAAATGCTCTTTCAGCACCTTCTTGAAGACGGTGAATATACAAAACACGGTAAAAGAGAGTTGGTAAATGCAGGTTTTAAGCCTGCGAACTCGGACAACAGCACCGACCTTTACAACACCTTAAATGTGGAACAGGTCACCGAAGCATTTAAAGATACGGTCTACACCATAGACGGAGAGGAGTTTACACTTACAGATATTGACCTTAAAGTTTTCTCCTTCCCTTGGGTAAGAACATTTGACTGTTATATAGACGGTGAACCCGTATTTGAAAGAACGTACAAATAAGGATGTAAAAAATGAAAATAAAACATATTTTAACAGCCGTAATACTTACAATAACATCGATATGCGGTTGTACACAGTTATCCTTTGCAGAGGAAAACACGGTTACATATAACTTTACAAAAGAAAATATAAAGGGTACTCTTAAAGTAAGAAATAACCCCGACTACACCTACACAAGAGGCTATGGCTTTGTAAACAAAAGCTCCAATATGCCCGAAAGAAAAACAGATAAAAACAGAATAGTACAGGAAAAAGAAGGCTATTCCTTCACGCAAACAAACCCTCTCGCATACAATATTACAGATGAAAAAGGGGATGTTTTGGACTACACCAAAGCCACCGACTACAACTACGGAGGTATGATATTCAGAGTAAAGCTTCCCGCAGGTGGCTATCATATAGAAGTGGAAACCGAAAATAAAGAAAATGCCCTTGTAAGTGTTTCGGGTATGCAAACCTACAGACTTGAGACCACAAAGTATTGGGATGCGGCAAAGCTTGTAGAAAACAAAAATCCCGCTATTTGGGAAAATAATACTTGGAAGTTCAACTATGCCAACGGCTCCGACCATATAGATATAGAAATAGAACCTGCTAAATACGGTGTACCCGTAGTATTAAAAACTATAAGCATAACACCTATAGCAAATAATCCCAAAGATGATATTCCCACAATATATACCCTTGGAGATTCCACCCTTAAAAGCTATCAGTTTGTGGAGGCTCCCATGAGCGGTTGGGGACAGACCATAGACAGGCTTTTTGATAAATCAAAAGTAAATGTTATAAATTACTCCATGGGTGGAAGATCCCTTAAACAGATGTATCAGGAAGGCAGATTGAACGATGTTCTTCTTACGGGACATGAGGGAGATTACATACTTATACAATCTGCTCATAATGATGAAAAAAACGGCACCGATAAAGGCAAAGTAAGTGATTCTACCGCCCGTTTCGGCATAGGTGCTACAGAGCAAATGTATAAGGACTACCTTACAAAGTACTATATACCCGCTATAAAAGCAAGAGGTATGATACCCGTATTTGTTACGGCTATGACAAGGGTGAATACGGATAAGGGTGAAAATTATGTATACAGCAATACTTTCACAAAAGAAAATATGCACTTTATAGATTGCATGAAGGAAGTTGCACAACTCTACGACATCCCCCTTATAGACCTTAATACCTTGGGAACAGAGTATTTAAACAGCCTCGGTGTAAAGGGCACGGAAGCTATTGTTATGAGCCTTGAAGCAGGCGAAACTCCCGGAAAAACAAACACGGGAAGCTTTGCCAACGGACACCCTCAAAATAAAATAGACGGCACCCACATGAAGGAAGCACTTACAAAACAGTACTCAAGAATTATAGTGACAGAACTTTATGACCTGTCCCAAAATAAATATCCACAGCTTAAAACAGCTGCAGACTCTCTTGAAAAAGATGTGATCGAGGCTATAAAAACAGAAAACTGGGATAAAGTATATCCCGAGGTAGCTAAGGATTGCCTGACGGGAGATAATGCCTACTATCGTAACCAGATAGAAAAAATGCTTGAAATAGGTGTAATGGAAAAGGATGAAAAAGGTAATTTTAATCCCAAAAATAAAATCACCACTAAAGAATATATTTCCGCTATATCTAAAATTTACAATATAGACGAAAAAACTTTTACATATAAGAACGAAACTCTTACAAGAGAAAATATGGCAGTTATAAATCTTGTGGCTTACAAGGCTAAATATTCCGAAAAGCCCTCTTATATGACGGATTACAACGGCACAAATATTTCCCCTCAAGACCCTACCTACGATCCCAACCTTATAGGTGAGGATGCACAGTACTATCCTCTCGTAGGCTTCGGTGCTCTTACGGATACCGCCGAGATCACGCCTTCTCTTTACGAAAATGTTAAACAAGCCTACAACTTAGGCCTTATAAGAAGTGAAGACAATATAGTAAGAGGCAAAATGATAAACGGCAAAACACTCTCTCCTAAACAGGAAGTCACAAGAGAAAAGGCAGCAAAGAGCCTCTACTTTATGTATGTACTTTCCATGGATCCAAATGCCGAAAATGATATAAACTAAATTTCCAAACTTTTGTACTATACAAACAGGGTGTGAACTTTATACGGTTCACACCCTGTTTTTACTCATATTTAACTCCGCCTACGGATTTGTCTTTTAGAACTATTTTTTTACCGTTGTGTTCAAAAAAGCCGTTTTTCAGGAGATTTTTAACATTGTCGGCAGATACCGTGACATCTGCCATATCCCTGTCGTTTTTCCATATTGTAAATTTGCAGTTGTTTTTCCAGTTCGTACAGAAGAAGGCTTTTGTATTTTCCAAAATATCACCCGAACAGTTGGGGCATTTTCCTAAAGAGGACTTTACCCTTCCCCGAGATTTTTCGGGAGGGAAAACGATATTTGTTTGCATATTGGCAGACTCTCTGACTATGAAGTCCACATATCTTTTAATGGAATTCATAAATCTTTCGCTTTCCATTTTGCCCTTTGATATGGAAGAGAGACCCTTTTCCCACTTACCTGTTGTTTCGGGAGATTTAAGCTCGGGCATTACCACATCTATAAGCTTTATGCCCTTTTCCGTAGGTAGTAGCTTTTTGCCCTTTCTTTCAAGGTACTTTACATTTACAAGCCTTTCTATTATCCCCGAACGGGTAGCGGGTGTTCCTAAGCCCGAATCTTTCATTTGTTCTCTAAGGTCTTCGTCCTCTACAAATCTTCCCGCATTTTCCATAGCCGAAAGAAGGGAGGCTTCATCGTAGTTTGCAGGGGGTTTTGTGGCTTTTTCCTGCTTTTTAACGGATGCTATTTTGTATTTGTCGCCCTTGTTTACCTCGGGTATGGGTTCTGTAGTTTTTTTCTCTTTTCCCGTATTTACATTAAGGGCTGTCCAGCCTTTGTCTACTATAATATTGCCCTTTGTCAGGAAATTTTCACCCTCTGCCCGTGTTATTATTTTTGTGACGTCGTATCTGTAGTTAGGATAAAAAACTTGCATAAACCGCCTTACAATAAGGTCGTATATGTTTTTTTCCTCTACACTTAGCCTACCCGTATTGGGATTTATATCCGTAGGTATTATGGCATGGTGGTCGCTTATTTTGGTATTATCAACTATTCTTTTTGATATAGGAAGCTTTTCGAGGGATAAAATATAGTCGGTGTATTCTTTGTACTCGCTTAAAGAGGCTATTTTTTTTGTGATAGGTACTATCTTAGGTACCATATCATCGGGTAAAAATCTGCTGTCTGTACGAGGATAGGTTACCATTTTATGCTTTTCATACAGGCTTTGAACGATATCAAGAGTTTTGGCTGCTGAATAGCCGTATTTTTTATTTCCGTCTCTTTGCAGCTCCGTAAGGTCGTAGAGAAAAGGGGCGGGAAGAGACTTTCTCTCCGTTTCCTTACTTACTATCTCCCCTTCTTTTCCCTTTACCTTTTTTATGATCTCTTCCGCTTTCTCTTTGCTGTTTATTTTAGTTTCATTTTTTTCGGATATCCACATACCCTTATACAACGAAAAATCGGCTTCAATCTCCCAATATTTTTCGGGCTTGAAAGAGTCTATTTCCTTTTGCCTCTTTACTATAATGGCAAGGGTGGGAGTTTGTACTCTACCTATGCTTAAAAGGGTATTGTATTTTAAGGTGAAGGCTCTTGAAGCATTTATACCTACAAGCCAATCTGCCTCGGAGCGACATTTTGCGGATCTGTACAGATCGTCATAATCCGCACCATCCGTAAGATTTTCAAAGCCTGCCTTTATAGCGGCATCGGTCATGGAAGATATCCATAATCTTTCAAAGGGTTTTTGACATTTTGTAAGCTTATATATGTATCTGAATATAAGCTCACCCTCTCTTCCCGCATCCGTTGCACATATAAGAGAGGCGACCTCTGGGGAGTTTATAAGACCTTTTAAAATATCATATTGTTTTTTGGTGTCTTTTACAGGCTTTAATTTTATATTTTCGGGTATTATGGGAAGGGTGGCATAGCTCCACTTTTTTAAATTGGGATCGTAATCCTGAGGGTCAAAAAGTGTAACAAGGTGACCTATTGCCCAACTTATAATATAATTATCGTTATATAAATACCCATCGCCCTTTCCGTTACATTTTAAGACTTTTGCTATATCCCTTGCTACGGAAGGTTTTTCGGCTATTATCAGTTTTTTCAATTTTGTGCTACCTCTGTAAATATATACTTTAGGGTACCTCTAAAAAGTGCTATTGAAGTAAAATTGAGATAGCTTGTTCGAGGACTAGGAAATGGCTCGAAGCCAATGTAGAGCATTGGTGAGAGACATTGACGACGTACTCGGGAAAGATAGCCAATTTTACGATTTATGACTTTTTAGAGGTGCCCTTTATATTAGATTTTCATAGTAACCTATACTTTTTATATCTCAGCGGAACGACACATGGGGCGTTCCTTACATATTGTTCAATAGCTTTTGTTAAATTAAAGTTTTACGAGAATGATTAGTATCGAGAATAATTATACAATAAAACAATATCAAATACAATCATAAAACCACACGTTTATCGTGTGGTTTTGAATGTTTAATACTAAATTTCCATAGTAATTTTTTTTACAAAAATAATGGTTATTCCCAACGGAACGACATGCGGGTCGTTCCCTACAGATTACACAATAGAGTTTTGTTAAATACAAAGTCTTCTTACTAAGAATCAGTACAGGGTTTAATTTTCTCTTATATATCCGGGGACGTTTTCATATCCACCCTTTGCCTGTGCCATTTCATCTATGGTTACAAGCTGATATGTTTTTGCAAGCTCGGGTATGGCTTTTACCATTGCCTCGGCTGTGGAGGTGTGAAGGTCGTGCATAAGTATAACATCGCCGTCATCGGTATTTGTCATAATTTCATTGTAGAGTTGGTTTGCATCTTTGTACTTCCAATCAAGGGTATCGTGATTCCAGTTAAACCAAGGTATTGAAACTGCATTTCTTACCGTATTGTTAACTGAGCCGTAGGGGGGCCTTCCTATCATGGGATATACTCCCGATGCCTCGTAAACAAGGTTTGAGGTAGTATTTATTTGATAGAGTATATCGTTTGTGGAAAGGCTTTTAAGGTCTAAATGATCGTAAGAGTGATTACCTATCTGACAACCTGCATCCACTGCCATTTTAACAAGTTCGGGATGCTTATTTACCATGCTTCCCACAACAAAAAATGTGGCTCTGCCATTTACCTTTTGAAGTGCATCCACAATAAGCTCTGTGGAATTTATTCTGGGACCGTCATCAAAAGTTAAGGCTATCATAGGCTTATTGGGGTCTACCAAAGAAACTGTGGTAGTTTCCGTAGTTGTGGTGGTAGTTTCTTCCGTAACGGTCTCGGAGAGCGTTTCGGTGATAGTTTCTTTTTGTTCTGCATTGCTCTCATTGGTATCTTTTGCCGATTCTTTACTTGCGCAACCTACCGTAAATAAAACCGCAAGCAGAGATAAGGCAAACAAGACAGCCTTAAAGTTTTTCATACTTGTCCCTCCAAAAATATTTATATTATTAACAGGAATAAAACAGAATAAAATATATGATATGGGTAAAATTAAGTCAGAAAACACTGATTAATAAATTAATCAGTGTTTAAGAAAAATCGAAGATTATTATACAACTTTATAAAAATTATTTCAATAATTAGGCTTATTTTTTTTATAATATATTGTAATATTATTTATAGGTTTAAAGAAAGTTTAAGAAGGTGTTAAAGCTTAGGCATATAGAGTATCTGTCCCTCTTTGTAGGCTTGCCCGAATTCCATACCGTTACATTCCATGACTTTTTTCCAAATATCAAGGTTATATCTTCCGTATACCTTTTTGCATATAGAATAACCGTTGTCATTGTTTTGTATGATATATTCCTGCAGTATCTCATCTTTTTCCAAAAGAGGTGCTTTTATAACTACCGTTTCCTCTGTTATGCTCTCCATTGTGGTAGCTTCTGTTTGAGTTTCGGTAAATATATGTGTCTCTTCATTTACCTGCATTTGTTGACTTACTTTTTCTTTACTGCCGAAAACCATAAATCCGCATGTAAATACAGCAACAAGAGCAACAACAACACAAGCGATTAAAGTAAGGTCAAGCTTTCTCTTTGGTGCTTCATAGGGACGCAAAGGTTTTTGCCTTGCTCTCTTATTACTCTGTTTTTTTGTTACCTCTTGCGTTTCCTCTGTTTTTATTTCACTGTAAAATATATCCTCGCCTGTGTTGGTATTAAACTCGTTTTTAATGAAAGTATCTTCTTTGCTTTCTCTTGCCTCAATGGAATGAAGAAGATTTTCAAGTTCCTCTCTCATTTGCGTGGGAGATGAAAATCTGTTTGCAGGGGAATATTCACATGCCTTAAGTACTATTTCCGATAACTCACCATCGGAATTTTCGGGGGCTGAAAATTTTTGTCCGCCCATTCTTTTGAAAAAAGCCTCTTCCTTTTCGCTTGAGGTGGAATGATCCACTCCCGCAGTGAAAAAGGGAAGCTTGTTGTTATTCAAAAATCTGTACATTACAAGACCTAAGGAATATATATCCGAGCTGTTGTCGTAATTTTCTTCCTTGAATATTTCGGGGGCAAGGTATAAGTCCATATCGGAATACTTTGTTTTTCTTCCTTTTGTATCTACCGAAAAACCTTGATCGCCTATTTTAAAATTGCCCTCTTTTGATACAAATATGTTTTCGGGCTTAACAGACTTATGTACAACACCTTTTTCATTGCAAAACTCCAAGGCTTTGCACACATCTATACCAAGCTTTATAATATCTTTTTGAGTAACGGCATTATTCTGTATATACTCCGTTAAACTTGTAAGCAGTTCCATTCTTATAAAAATGTCCCAACTTATACTGTTTTCAGATTTTATGACCTTATAACTTTCATAATTTACGATATTGTCATGGCCTCTCAACCTTGCCATAATGCCAAACTCGTCTATTATTTTCTGTACAGACTCTTCAAAACATCTTTCGACTGTTTTGGGATCTATGCCCTCGGCTATGATATCTTCCGCTTCTTGATAGGATTGAGGTACTTTTATGTGTTTGAGAGCTGCCGTATAGTATTTTCCATATTCACTTTTTTCAATAATGTATACCTTGCCGAAACTGCCCTTGCCTATAAGTTCCTTAGCAAACCAGTTTCCCCATAATGGCTCAAAAGCTCTTATATCTTTCATATCAATACCTTATTATGAAGTATATCCTCCAAAGTCCATTACCCAGTAGCCTTCGCAATAGCCAATACCTACGATCTCATAGGAGGCATTTAAAATATTTCCTCTGTGCATTTTGGAATTCATCCAAGCACTTACAACATCATTGGGGTTTTTAAAGCCCGAGCCTATATTCTCTCCTGTTGATAAAAGATCGGGTATTGTCGCTGATATTCTTGAATATGAGGTAGAACCCTCTTTGGAGGTGTGATCGAAATAATCGTTTTTATACATATATTCCGCATATTGTTGTGCACTTCCGCAGAGCTTGTCGTTTAATTTTAAGGGAGAAAGGGAATTTTTAGCTCTTTCATTATTTATAAGCTCTAAAGTTTTTTCAATATATGTTTCTTGCCTGAGCTGCTTGACCACTTCTATGTTTTCAGCACCACCGCTTACATTTTCGGAGGAAGTGTTTATGTTGCCGGTATCTTTTTCGTAATTGTTAACGATAGTCCCTGCAAAGGAGCCTATAGAGGTCAAAACTACTCTTTCGGATCCAAAGGCAGAAGAAGCACCTATTAAAGATAATGCAAGTGAAAGAGTAATGATCTTTGAATATTTTTTTAAAGCAAAACCAAATCGCATAGTAAATCTCCTTTCAAAATTTATTAATCTATAGGATATGTTATAGCAATATTTATAATATAATTATAACATATTTTCGCCATTATGCAATAGTTTTTTTAGTGGTTCTGTTTAAGTATTTAGTGCAAAAAATATGGCTATTCCTATCGGAATGACACATGTCAGCACTTTTTTATAAAAAATCTGTATATTTTTAAGGCAAAAATAGTGGCTATTTCAACCGAAACGACACATGGGTCGTTCCCTACGGATTTCACCATAATTTTTTGTTAAATCTAAAGTTTTCTATAATGAAATAGTATTAGAGATACATATAAAAACCCCGACCTTTCGGTCGGGGAAAATATATTTCAAATTATATTATGAAACTTTTTTTGCTTTTTTTGATGCAAACAAGAAAGCGAACATTGCCATAAGAAGCATTATACCTGCTGCAAATACATTGTTGGTATCGCCTGTCTTGGGAGTTGTTTCCTTGTTGGAAGATATTTTAGCACCTTCGCTGTTGATATCATTCTTGTCGGAATTTATTCTTGTGCTGTCAGAATCGATATTTCCGCTACCTATAGCATCGTCACCGCCAAAGCGTGATCCGATATCGCCTATGGTACCTTCTGTATCTTCATCAGCGTCAACAGCATCTACACCGCCGATATTATCGGAATTGCCGTTGTTATCGTCGGCATGTCCGTAAACATTGCCTTCGTTATCAACGATATTGCCATTCTCATCAACGAAGATATTTTCATCTTCTACGATGTTGCCATCTTCATCAACGATAAAGCCTTCATCATCTATATGATAGATGTTTATACCGTTTCCGGGTCTGTCGGTGTTATTGGAGGTATCCTCAATATTATCTTCTATTTCGGAGCCTATCTCCTTACCGTTATTTATGCCTCCGGGTACATTATCAGCACTGTCGCTGTCTGTACCGCCTGCAATAACCTTCTTATCAACATCATCTTCAACAGTAATTTCGTCGCTGTAGATAATTGAACCCTTGCTGCTGCCACCACCTACATAGGAACGAACCTTAATATCAGACTTGGTAGTTGTCTGTGTGGTAGTTTCTGTAGTGGAATCTGTGGTTGTTACTGTTGTAGATTCTGTAGTTTCCTCGGTTGTAGCCACAGTAGTCTCTTCGGTTGTAACCTCTGTAGTTTCTTCGGTTGTAGCCTCAGTAGTCTCTTCGGTGGTCTCCTCGGTAGTTTCTTCGTCAACAACATCTATAGAACCGCCGGAGGAAGAACTGTCACCCTTGGTGGTAGTCTCGGAATCCGTTTCGGCAGCTGCTGTAGTTGTTTCAACGGGACCTACAGTCTGCTTTGTAGTTGCTTCTGTTGTAGTCTCTGCAGTAGTTTCCTCTGTGGTTGCTACTGTAGTTGTTTCAACGGGACCTACTTGCTTTTCTGTAGTAACCTCAACTGTTGTTTCCTCGGTTGTTGCCTGAGTAGAAGTCTCTTCTGTTGTTACCTCTGTAGAAGTTTCTTCTGTTGTTGTTACGGTAGAGGTCTCTTCTGTAGTTGTTTCTGTAGAAGTTTCCTCTGTGGTGGTCTCTTCTGTAGTTGTTTCTTCCGTAGTAGTTTCGGTAGAAGTTTCAGAAATGACCTCTGTAGTTGTTTCACCGGGGCCTACAGATTTAGTTGTAGTTGTTTCGGTGATCTCCTCTGTAGTAGACTCAACAGTAGTTTCCTCTGTTGTTGTTTCTGTAGAGGTTTCTTCTGTAGTAGACTCAACAGTAGTTTCTTCTGTAGAAGTTTCCTCTGTTGTTGTTTCCTCAGTGGTAGACTCTGTAGAAGTTTCTTCTGTAGTCGTCTCTGTGGAAGTTTCCTCTGTTGTAGACTCTACGGGACCAACAGATGTTGTAGTCTCTGTAGTAGTTTCTTCTGTGGTAGCTTCTGTAGAAGTTGCCGCTGTAGTGGTCTCAATAGGTCCTACCTGTACTGTGGTAGTTTCTGTTATAACCTCTGTAGAAGTTTCTTCCGTTGTAGTCTCTGTAGAGGTCTCTTCTGTAGTTGTTTCCGTAGAAGTTTCCTCTGTAGTTGTTTCTGTAGAAGTCTCTTCCGTAGTTTCCTCTGTAGAGGTCTCCTCGGTCGTAGACTCGGTAGTTGTTTGTGTGGTAGCTTCCGTAGAAGTTTCTGCTGTAGTGGTCTCAATAGGTCCTACTTGTACAGTTGTTTCTTCTGTGGTAGTCTCTGTTGTTACCTCTGTAGAAGTT
>JAFSVK010000010.1 GCA_017444985.1 Bacillota bacterium | reverse complement strand
GCATCCGATCTTCTCAAAGCATCATAATATGCCTCTTTTGTGTCTGCGATCGCCTTTTCTATGCTTATATATTGCCCCACAAGATAACCGCTTCTATACAGCAAAAGAAGCGTCAAAAGCCTGCTCATTCTGCCATTTCCGTCATTAAACGGGTGAATGCATAAAAAATCAAGTATAAAGCAGGGGATAAGGATAAGCTCATCAACCAATTCCTTATTTAGTAAACTTTGGTAATTATCGCATATAGTGTTGACTGCATCGGGCGTTTCAAATGGTTCAAGAGGCTTAAAAAGAACAGTCCTTTCTCCGTTTGGAAGTATCATATCAATTTCATTCGGTGCGGTTTTAAATCGACCGCCGTATGAATAATTTGTATATTTAAGCAGTTCGCGGTGCATTTGAAGAATATAGCTACTCTTGACCGGGATCACATCGTAGCTTTCATGAAGCAAATTAAGAACATTGCGGTATCCCAAAATTTCTTCTTCATCACAGTTTCGCGGAGTGGTCTTGTCTTCTACAAGCTGTTTAAGACGCGATTGCGTTGTAATGATTCCCTCTATGCGGTTGGAACTTTCCGTGCTCTGCATCTTGGCAATTTCTGTCAAACGCTCCAGCTCCAGAGGCTTTTGTCGCAGAAATAACCCCTGTTTGCCCTTATATTCATGTATCTTTGAAAGATACGATATTATTTCATTGTCCCATGTTCTGTCAGCCAATTTCGAATAATTAAATGTCCTCATTCGTAAACGCTCCTTTCTCCCAAACGCGTTTTCTTTCTCCCATACTATATATTATTTTGGGAGAAGGGTCAATTGTTTTGGGAGATAGATTTTCGGCATTTTTTGAGACACCATTTCAAGAAGCTCCGCGGCAGCATCCTGATTTTTTATGCGGATCAGATTATCCCATACATCTTCTTTTCCCAGCAGATTCATCCCGCCATGCCACACCAAAATATCATCAATAACCGCAAAATGTTCCGATACTTCCGATTTCAGTATCACATTGATCCCGACGCATTCCATATTATGTATCAATTCACTGCATACCGCTGCATTTCCGTAAGAAACATTATCGGGTTCGGTCGTGATTACAGTAATTCGGACACCTCTTTCCTGAACCGACTTAGTTATTTTTATAAATCTGTCTATCTTGTCACTTTGAATATCGGGACTTGAAATAACAATATTTTTGTCCGCTTCTGTTATATCCCGCTCAAACTTTTCCGAATAATTGCCCGAATCATAAATTGAATTTGTCGTCTGTTTGCCGACCGCCGCCGAGATCCATGGTTCATATCCCGTTTTTTTGTATGTCCGCAATCGTTTCCCGTACATTCTGTCAAAAAATTTAATATGCGAATCCACATAATCATACACAAAAACAGCCGTTTTCCCCTTATAATCGCGATTAAGTCTGCCGATGTACTGTTCAAGCCTGCCCTCAAACGAAACGGGCGCAGCAAGCATCAATACATCAAGTCTCGGAAAATCAAAACCTTCCCCGACTTTTTGCCCCGTAGCCACAAGTATCAACGTATCATCTTCGGGCACTTGTTTTAGTTTTTCCCTGATGTCGGCATTTTCCTTATCCGTATTATCTCCGTAAAGAATATAAACATGCTTTGCCGTATCAGTCAATTTTTCGGCAAGAGTTTTCGCATGTTCTTTTGTCCTTGTCAAAATCAGCGGAGTTCTGCTATCTTTAATACACATAGCAACATCGTCTGCGATCATATCGTTGCGGACATTGCTTGATGCAATCAGACTATATGCTTTGCCTATGTTTTCCTTTGTTACGGGAGTATCAACAACTCTTGTATATCTCGGAATAAAATAGTGCCCTATACCCTGTTCCAAAGCACGTTCCCTTGCAGTAAACGTATGACGGAGCTGACCCAGCATCATAAAAATTATTTTATCCAAATCATCCCCTCGTTTAGGGGTTGCGGAAACACCATATACATATTTTGCATTTATCTTTTTCAAAACTTCCATTGATGTTGCAGATGCGGCATGATGACATTCATCCATAATTACCATGCCATAGGAATTTAGCATCTCGTTAAAATTGCCTTTGCCATACATAGACTGGACCATAGCTACATCAACTATACCTGTTAAAGCCCTTTTATTCCCATACAGGACACCTATTGCGCTGTCACGCTTTTTCCTGCGTCCCGTTTTGGTTTCGTATATCGGCGGTTCTTCATTGATTTTCAGAAACTTATTCAATTCATCGACCCATTGAAGAAGCAGATCTTTACTGTGAAGCAAAATAAGTGTATTTACCTTCCTTTCGGCTATAAGATAACTGCATACGACCGTCTTACCAAAAGCTGTGGCTGCACTTAAAACGCCATCGGAATATGACAGCATCTTTTGTGCCGCCAGTTCCTGCTGTGTTCTTAGATCTCCATTAAATTCGACCCTTATAGGCCGGCCTTTTTCTCTTTCATCCCGAACTTCTGCTTGTATCCCCGCTTTATTACATTCCGATATAATATTTTCTCTCAAACCTCTCGGAACACAGATATAACCTTCAATATCCCTGCCCAAGTATACCGCACTGAAATTATAATAATTGGAATATCCCATTCTCTTGTTTTTATAATACTCCGGATTATCAAATGCAACCATACTGCGTATTTGATTTTGCAGTCTCGGCATTATATTCAGCGTGTCTATGTATAGCCCGTCTCCTAAAACCATTTGAAGTTTACCGACAACATCGGCCTTATTAAACCCACATTTTTTCTTCCATGGTTTTGGCCTGTTTGTTATGACTGCACCTGCTGAATGTTCATTTGTACCCGCAAGTTCTTTCTGCCACGCAGCCATACATGACTCAATTTTCTCCGGTTCAAGTTTTTCCGTATGATTAAGCAAAACATCCCATTGATCGGGGTAAGCATTCCAATTCTCATCTACAAACGCACTATTCCCATTTTTTAATGCCTTTCCCTGCATCGGAAGTGCGATCAAATTTCCTATGCTGCTTGCGGCATCCTGCGAAGGATACATACGATCATAATAATTAAATGATTTCATATTTATGGAAGCCGAACCTTTATCCAAAAGCAAAAAGCCAAAATTTCTTGCCTT
>JAFSVK010000121.1 GCA_017444985.1 Bacillota bacterium | reverse complement strand
CGCCAAAAAAGGGGCGGCAAAATTTCATTTCACATCACAAAATTATCACAAAAAGGAGAGCGATATTTATGCGAAAGCGAAATAAAAATCTTAACATACGTTTGACGGAAGAGGAATGGCGTTACGTCAAACTTAAACAAGCGGATTCCGAAATGAATATGCGGGATTTCTTCCTCACTTGTGTTTATTGTCAGCCTATGATCATCAAAAAAGGTGCCGACAAAATCGTTACACAGCTTAAATATATAGGCAACAATCTTAACCAATTAACACACAAGGTCAACAGCGGTCAGATAAAGGATTGTTCCTTTGAACTTGAAAAAATATATATGGCATTGGAGGCGATGCGTGAAGAATGGCAGTAATAAAGGCGATAAACTCTCACGCATCATTGGCAAGGGTAATAAACTACATCACGAAAGACGGCAAGACCGACAAGAGTTTGATAGGTGGTTATAATTGCAGAGGTACTCACGCACTTTTTGAAATGAAAGCCACAAAAAAGATGTGGCGAAAGAATGGAGGCAGGCAGTACAAACATTTCGTGCAGAGTTTCTCGCCCGATGAAAAAATATCATTGCAGGAAGCACACGAGATCGCCGCAGAGCTTGCAGCGGCGTGGGAGAAGATGAACGGATATGAAGTTTGTTTCGCTACACACTTTGACCGAAACCATATCCACAGTCATTTTGTTGTGAACTCCGTCAGCTTTGTGAACGGGAAAAAGTTTACATACTCCAAGCGGGATTTACAGAATTTCAAGGATATATCCGACCGCATTTTGCAAAGCAAGGGCTTGTCTATCTGTCAGCCGTCAAAGAAAATAACAAGCTACGACCGCTATACTTATGAGCAGATATGCAAGGGCGAAAGTTGGTTAGCCGATATTGCCGTTGCTGTTTTGACGGCAAAGCAAAATGCAAAAAGCAAGGCGGAATTTATAAAACTTTTGTCGGAGCAAAACATAAAAGTTACTTGGGAAGACACAAGGAAGTATATCACATTCACAAATAAGGACGGGAAGAAAGTCCGAAATAAAAAACTGACCGAGATATTCAAAGAAGATTTCACAAAGGAGGCGTTATTGAATGACTTTGGAAGAAATGGCACGGGAGCGGCGATCGACCAAATCGAGCGAGAACTTAACGCAAGAGAGAGCGACCGATATATTGACGAAACTGAACGAGGAGAACAAGCATTTATCGGAGCAGAACAAGACACTTACACAGAAGAATATGGAGCTGACGGCGAAGAATACGGAATTGACGAAGAAGATAGACCAACAAGACGATACCATTCGGGCTATGAACGCTAAACTGATGTTTCCAAGCCGCCCAAAAGTCGAATATCGTGTTGAAAAGGAGCTTTTCAAGCGGTGTATAAGGTGCGATGTTGACGATATAAAGCGTGAATTGATAATCATCAAGGAAAGCAGGCTTTATATAATCATCTTTGCCGCCGTTTTTATGCTGCTTGCGGCAGTAAAAAACAATTATATCCGCAGGGATATATGTTCCTTTGCCGTTGCGTTTAGTAATATTGTGTGTAAATGTGCCGCAAAACTTGACCTTGCATTTGCCAAAGCGGCAGGAATAGCAGGCAAGATAGAAAATCAAACGGCAGCACAAATTTGCGGCGGTCTGATATATTTTGTTTTGTTGATACTGTTTCTTGCGGTATTCATCGGCATTTTATGGCTTTTGTCATACACGCTTGTTTATATGTTCAAGGAGTATTGGAAAAGCATACACAGCGGTATAGCCGTTTTTACAGCCGCTATAATGATTATTGTGGTAGATACGCCGCTTGTGACAGAGTGCGAAGTCAGCACGATACTTATATACTTTTGTTTTATGGCAATAATGATAGGCTTGTATGAAATTTTAAACCGAGCCTGATATTTTGGGAATTTAAGGCTTATCGAAAATTCGAGGTGGCAGGGAGCGAATTGCAGTCATATAGGCGGTTTGAAAAATTTTCTGTAAATTAGGTTTCTATGATAATTAATATTTTAATAATCGGGGTGGTTGGGCAGATTTCTGCTTAACCGCCCTTAGCTACACTTTAGCACCAAAAATCAGGTATGTCAAGGGCGACCCTTAGGCGGGTACAACCTCGTCGGAGGTCGTATATTTACCCTTGATATGGCTGATTTTTTTAGCGGGGTTTTGCCTGCGGCAAATTCCCCTATATGTGCTATTCGCCAAGTCTGTCGCCGTACATAATACTCAATTCTCCGTAGACTTTTCCCCAGTCACGAAGCTTTGTAGTCCACTTTTTGCAGATCTCAAAAGTTGATAATGCAAGGGCTTTCAGTAACGCAGTGTCACTCGGAAAAACGCTTCTTTGGCGGTTAAGGCGGCGATAGCTGCTGTTAAGGCTTTCTATCGCATTTGTAGTATAAATCACCTTACGAACTGTGTCTGAAAACTTGAAGATCGGGCTGATGCAGTCCCAATTGTCATACCACGATTTCATTGCATGAGGGTATTTTTCGCCCCATTTATCCATAACAACATCAAGCTGCTCCTGCGCTTCTTTTTCGGTCGGAGCATGATATATCGTTTTTAAATCGTTTGCAAACTTCTTCCTGTCTTTCTCCGGAACGTGCTTCAGTGTGTTTCGCACCTGATGAACTATGCAGCGCTGATATTCGGTTTCGGGGAAAGCCGCTGAAATAGCTTCTTTTATGCCTGTTAATCCGTCTGCACAGATAACAAAAATGTCTTTTACGCCCCTGTTTTTCAATCCATTCAAAACACCGAGCCAATATTTGCTGCTTTCATTATCGCCGATCTCAATACTCAAAACCTCTTTGTAACCGTCTTTGTTTACGCCAAGAACTATGTATGCAGCCAGCTTTTTTATAATGCCGCTTTCTCGCACACTAAAATGGACTGCATCGATGAAGATTATCGGATATACCTCGTTAAGCGGGCGTTTCTGCCATTCTTCTATTTTAGGCAGCATCTTGTCGGTAACATCCGAAACGAAGCTATCGCTGACTTCAAAGCCGTAGAGATCATCTATCATTTCGGAAATTTGCGTTGTTGACAAACCTTTTGAATACATTGCTATGATCTTGCTTTCAATATCGGAAATATCTTTCTTGCGCTTTTGAACGATTTTGGGTTCAAAACTGCTGTTGCGATCCTGCGGAACATCAATATCCATAGTGCCGTAACTGCTGACTATCTTCTTGCTTTTTGTGCCGTTTCTTGCATTGTCGGAATCCGAACGACCATACTTCTGATAGCCTAAATGCTCGTCCATTTCAGACTCCATCATATCTTGAATCGTCCCTCCGAGCAGGTCTTTCAGTGCTTCCTGAATATCCTCCGCAGTTTCTATGTTGTACTCCGAAATCAGCTGTTGGATAATGCTGCGCTTCCCTTCGGTCATTGGTTTTACTTTGTAAACGTCTCTCTTTTTTGCCATAATTTTAGGCCTCCTATGTTTTTATTTTATCATAGAAAGCCTAATAGTTAAAGTGTTTTATTTACAGAGTTTTTTTCAAAGCCTCGTCATATAGCAAAAGGACAGCGTTTGCTGTCCTTTGCTTATTGTATCCTCTTTATCAGCCCAAATCAAACGGGTGTCTTATTATTTAATATCCATACAACATCAAGCATATCGGGTTCTGTCTTTGTGCTGTCGGTTGTTTTTGCGGCTGACTTTTGGTTTTCGGTCAATGTGTATGTGCCGCTTATGTATTTAAGGAGATATGCCGCATCTTTGTCCGTTACATATCCGTCGTGGTCTATATCGCCCTTATAATAATATACGGGGATAGACGCTGTTTCACTTTTTGCGGTCTGGTCGGCTAATACCAAAACGGCATATATCGTCTTACCCGAACAATCATAAGGCACTTCAAAACTTGTTTCTTCGCTGCTTTTAACAAGTTCGCCGTCTGCATACCAGTCATAATGCCAATCTCCGTCAAAATAAGCATTCATAGCCTCTTCACTGTTATCCGCAGCCGCTTCGAGAACGTAAGCGGCAACTTCTTCATCAAGCTGCAATGTTCCTTTTACCTCAAAGGTGCTTGTGCTGTCAAAAGGTATCGCCGCATATATCAACGGCGGAAATGTGTATTGTATCAATGCACTTTGGGGGCTGACAGTCGGACTTATCTGTTCTCCGTTCAAATAGAACTTTGTATTTTCCGAATAATAGATTTTATTGCCATAATCACTTTTTATAGATAAATTTGCCGTTAATAAATAAGCTTTGTTTGCAACAAACGGCTCACTTGTTTCATAAAAAGAATTCTGTACAATGGTATAGTCTTCAAACTTAACAGGCTCTCCGTTTATAACTACGGTGTCATCTGTCATAGTATTGTCGGGCATTGCACCTATCGTCGGCTCCGTTACTCTTTTTCTTACTTCCTTTACATACCAAGTTGCATACAATACCGTATTATCATTGATCTTCACTTCTTCGCCTGCACTGTATAATTTACCGTTTATACGCCATTTGTAAAAACCTGTGTTTGTGGGTGCGGTAAATGTGCATTCGGGCAAAATATATTCCACAAGTGTCGATATTTTTTTGCTTTCCATTGTGCCTGTGCCGCCGCTGCCGTTAAATGCAACGGTACAGGACGGAGAAATCAAAATATCCTGCACAACTGCACCGTTAGTGTCGAATATGGTTTTCCCTTTGTAAAGGTTTGTTTCTATATCAACATCTGTCGGCTCCATAAATTCACAGCCGCTGATTATAATATCGGAATTTTGTCCTCTTGTATATATTGACGAATAATTACCTTTTTTGTTAGTAGCCTTTAAATATGAAGCATTTATATTTAATACGTTTGTTGCCCAAATTGCAGCGTTTTCATCGGTTATTTCTACTATTGCATTTTCAAAGGTAAGTTCCGCCTGTGCATATATTCCCGCAGAATCCGCAGGGGGATTTGACCCGTTGAATCTATGATTTAATGTCAATTTTCCGCTGCCTGTTATTTTTGTGGGTTTTGCTATATTGATAGCATAGCTGCCGTAATTTACATAAAAAACAGAATCCGATGTTATATCAATAGTAAGTTTTTTTACATCCTTATTATCGATCAGAGTTGTGTTTGAGAAGAATAATGCCCCATTTTTTTTGTAATCGCCGTTTACATAAAGCGTTGCTTTGTTCGGTTCGTAGCTGAAAACACCGTCGCCTAAAATATCGGAAGCATTATTTGATGTTACCTGTGTACCCGCAACAAAAAGACCGTAGGTTTCAACTTTGTCTATATTATGTTTTATTACGACCGTCTTTGCAGGTGTTGTGCCATTGCTTTCAAATATGTTTGATTCGCCTATCACAAAATTTTGGGGAGTGGTAACCGTGCAGTCCGTTAAAGTTAAGGAACCGTCGTTGAGTTTCATTGCCGCTGTTCCCCCGGACATTGTAATATCGGAATTAATGATCTCCACACTTGCATTGCTAAAATTATTAATGGCATAATTTTTGCCGTTAATAACAACATCGGCATTATCAAAAGTTATTTTATTGCTGTTAAAAGTTGAAATATATGTAGTAAGTTTTCCTCTTCCCGTTATTGTCGCATTCCCATATATATAAAGGCTTTTGATACTGCAATCATATTCGACTTTTATAGTAAGGTCTTCCCGATTGCTGCTTATAAGTGCATCAGTTCCTCCGTACAGGTAAAGAATATTGCTTGCAGGGTCATATTCAAAATTCCCGTCGCCGAGAATATCTTCAGCATTTTCCGAAGTTACTATGATATTATCTATCAAAATATCATACTCAATATTTTCAGAAACTTCATTGCTGCCTTGCGAACATCCGATTTTTACGTCAGACAATTTGGTTTTGCCTGCGGTGTCGTAGTACGAAGCACCTTTTAAAACAGCATATTCGGGGCTTACTGCCTTGCAGTCGTACAATTCAAGTTCTATAAAGTCGTTTATAGCTATACCCTTGGTATCATCGGTATCAATATTTATATCGGAGTTTTTGATTATACATTTTTCCGTTCCGCTTCCCCTAATGCCATAGGATGAATAAATACTTTTTTCAATGATCTCAATACTGGCATTTTCCAGTGTCAATGTTGACTTATAACTGACAGATATGCCGCAGCTGCTTTCGGATGTGCTATTTTCCGAAATGAGCGTCAATTTTCCGCTGCCTGTTATAGTCATATCGTTATCGGTACCTATTACCGATGAGATCATATCGCTGTTAGAAGAAAGTTTCAATGTTGAGTCCTTTGCCACATTTATGGTAAGACCTTTTATACCACTGTTGGATATTAATTTATGATAATTACCGGTATAGGTACAATCGCCGCTTATTGTCAGCGTTTTTGTATCGGCGTTATAGCTGAAAACTCCGTCACCCAATATATCATTGGCGTTGCTGCTTGTTACCTGCACACCTTTGACCCATAGGTAATATTCTTTCGTTTCCGCAAATACCGCCGTACTCATCAGCATTACCGCCATAACTGCAAACAACACGGCAAAAATTTTTTTGACATTGCTCATTTTTAAGCCTCCTTTGTATTGTCTTTCCTTTATTTTCTACATTTATTACTAAACACTTCTCATAAAAACATAGTACCACAAATCTCCGAAATATTCAATATAATAAATGTAAAAGATTTATAAATGTAAAATGTAAAAAATAGCCAAATAGAATGTTATTCTTCTTTTCCGACTCTGTCTGCAAGGTTTATCATTTCCGCCTGTTCTCTTTCTGCATATTTCATAGTCATATACGCACCGCCCGAATTATTTTCCACCCAAAACACCACCAAATCGCTTTTGTCAACTATCCACCGACTCCGCAACGAGATTTTGGGCATAATAAAAGGCTCACCCTGCCGGATAAGCCTTTCGGTTGATATTCAGTTTTTCATCAAACGGGTACAGCCTTGACTTCCTTGCTTAATGCAACAACTTCTTCCATCGGCAATCCGCTGTATAAAGAAGTCTTTTCTATGCCCAAACCGTCTTTAAGCATTG
>JAFSVK010000120.1 GCA_017444985.1 Bacillota bacterium | reverse complement strand
TCGTTCCCTACAGATCGTTCAATTAGGTTTTGTTAAATTTAAAGTTTTCTACGACAAATTAGTATTAAACATTCTTTCAAAATTCTTGACATCACACAAAAGCAAAAAACGGCTGCGGAAATTATCTCTCAGCCGTTTTTTTTATTATTTTTCAACACTTAAAAATCCGTCCTTAAAGGCATTGGGGAATACATTTTTTACTTCTATGCATAAATGCGTACTTCAAAAATATTTTTGGTTTTTACTCAATTCTTGCTTCAAAATACAAGTATAGTTTTAAAACCAACTTTTATGCCCGATAACATAAATTTGATTAAACTCCCAAGGACTTTTAGTTAAATAAATAATCCCCTCTATAAGCGACATAATTGCAGATACAGATCCAAGGGTAAAAAACGCTATAATAAGCATTATAACACCTTCCTTATGGTATCCTAAGTATTTCAGGAAAAAATCCTCTCTGATACAATAACGATTATCGAAGCTGACAACTCAAAAAAGCTGCATATTACATCTTTTATGTTGTATTGTTTGTAATTATAACATCATATCAATCGTTTGTCAATACATCAAAAATGTAGTATTTTCAGTTTATAAACTACTAAAAAGGAAATACGAAAAATGAGCAGTAATCTAGATTTATATCCAAATCTTGTTAATGTTAGGAAAAAATATTATACGCAAACAGAACTTGCCGCTCAACTCGGGATAACGCAACAAGAAGTCAGCCGATATGAAAGAGGAGAAGTTAAAGCATCTATAAACTATCTGATTGATGTTGCAGATTTATGCGGAGTAAGTATCGATTATATTTTAGGTCGAGAAGGAGAAAGTACTAACCTGTTAACCGATGACGAAAATGAACTTTTGTCTATTTACCGTAAATTATCTATCGAAAATAAAATCAGAGTTACTGAGCGAGCAAAATCACTGTTAGACTTTACAATAAAAAAATAACACTTTAAGCAAAATATTTTATAATTATCTTTGTTCGATAAATGCCCCTTGTTTAGCAAAATCTCCACTATACAAGGGACATTTTATACACATTTTCAGCTATGAACTCTGCGTTTTTTATACACTCTCATAGTTTACCGCCTGTGAATAATTTACAAGACTGTTTTAGGTGCTTTTTTTACATTTTTACACTTTAGGCTTACAGAACACATTCGTGCTATTGTGTGCTATTTTTACAAAATACCGATATATTAAAAAATTCCAATTTACTTATCTTATGCACTTACTTGATCCTTTTTACACCTCTTCTTTACCAAATTTGCAAGCAATCTTTTACAAAATATGTCTAAATGTTACAAAATTATTATAATTCCTTTCTTTCTATGGTATTTAAAGAGTGTTTTAAGTATAATACCCTTGGGTGATTTATAATGAAAAGACAGGTATTTTTACCCTTATTTCTTCTTGTGCTTTTTGCGGGTATACAGACCGTTTGGGGCGAAGAGATCAGGGTGGGACTTGAGAAGAATTTTAAAAACCGTGCCGAGATAGCTGTGGAGGACACATCTTTTAAGCTTTCGGCAGGCAGCAAAGAATACGATATAGCATTGGGTTCTACCCTTTTTAAGCCCTTTGATAAGGTGTATTACGACACGGGGCTTAAATTTGACACATATTCGGAAGCGGAAAAGGCAAGAGTACGCTTTACGGGAAGCAGTTGTATACCCGTACTTAAAAACGAGGGATGGGGTATATATTTAAACCTTGGTGCCAAGTGCGATACCTCAGCCATGACAAAGATAACCACGGGAGGAAACTGTGTGGTTTGCTCTGTTAATGGAGTAAACAGGTATCTTGTGGATGCCTCCTACTCAGCAAGAGTGAGAACAGCGGATGACAGAGTAGACTTAGGCAAAGGCGAATATCGTGGTGTTATAGCCTTCTACAGAGACAATGGCGGTCTTACGGCAATAAATATGATAGATGCGGAAAAATATCTTTACGGTACGGTGGGTATGGAAATGTCCCCCGCTTGGCATATTGAAGCCTTAAAGGCTCAAAGCGTTGCCGCAAGGACTTATGCCTACGCCGCACATGAAAGCCACAAGCACGGTGTATATGACCTATGCGACACCACTCATTGCCAAAATTACGGTGGTATAGCAAAGGAAGAGCCCACTGTTATACAGGCGGTAAACGCCACGGAAGGAGAAAAAATATATTACGAGGATGAGCTTATAAATGCTGTATATTTTTCTTCTTCGGGAGGATCTACCATGGAGTGCGAGGACGTTTGGTATGAGGATATACCCTACTTAAGCTCCGTACCCGATATATTTGAAAAAGAGACCGACAATTGGTCAGAGACCTTCACAAAAGAACACATAGCCGCAATAGTAAAGCAAAAAGGCTTTGATATAGGCAAAATAAAGGATATAAATTGCGAATACCTTGAAAACGGAAGAGTAAAAGCCATTGTCATAACAGGAGAAAAGGGAGAGGCTAAGATAGAAAAAGAGTCTGTGCGTACTGCCTTTACCGCCGTTGGCAATATGCTTAACTCCGTAAATTTCAAGCTTAATAAAAACGAAGACGGCACCTACACCCTTACAGGCAAAGGAAAGGGTCACGGCGTAGGTATGAGCCAATACGGTGCAAAGGGTATGGCGGAAAGCGGTTTCTCCTACCTTGATATTTTAAAACATTACTACAGCGGAACACAGATACATTCCTAAAACAGAGGTAAAAAATGTTAAAAAGCGACTTTTATTACGATCTGCCCGAAGAACTTATAGCACAAACGCCACTTAAAGACAGATCTTCTTCAAGACTTATGGTGGTAGATAAAAAAAGCGGTGCCTTAAGGGACGGACACTTCTCGGATATACTTGAGTATATGCAAGAAGGAGACTGTCTTGTCATAAACGAAACAAAGGTAATCCCCGCCCGTCTTATAGGTGCAAGAGAGGATACGGGTACAAGAGTTGAAGTTTTGCTTTTAAAAAGACAGGATAAAAACTTATGGGAGTGCCTTGTTTACCCGGGGAGAAAGGCAAGAGAGGGCAAAAGAATAGTTTTCGGAAACGGTGAGCTTAAAGCCACGGTAAAGGAAGTTCTGCCCGACGGAAACAGAATAATAGATTTTGAGTTTTCGGGAATATTTGAAGAAATATTGGATAAACTTGGACAAATGCCCCTTCCCCCCTACATTAAAGAAAAGCTTGAGGATAAGGACAGGTACCAAACCGTCTATGCCAAAAACAGCGGTTCTGCCGCAGCTCCCACAGCAGGGCTTCACTTTACCCCCGAGCTTTTGAAAAAAATAGAAGAAAAGGGTGTAAAAACAGCAAGGCTTACCCTGCACGTGGGACTTGGTACCTTCAGACCCGTAAAAGAAGAAAACATCACGGATCATAAGATGCACTCCGAATACTACAATATAGACGAGGAAAATGCCAATATTATAAACACCGCCAAGAAAAACGGCGGAAAAATAATATCGGTAGGTACCACCAGCACAAGAACACTTGAATCCGTAACCGACGATAAGGGCTTTGTAAAAGCAGGTAGCGGTCAAACAGATATATTTATATACCCCGGATACAAGTTTAAGATAGTTGACAGTCTTATAACCAACTTCCACCTACCCGAATCCACACTTATAATGCTTGTAAGTGCCTTTTCATCAAGAGAAAATGTACTCAGAGCCTATAAAAGTGCGGTAGAGAAAAAATACAGATTTTTCTCCTTTGGAGATGCCATGCTTCTGTGCGATCTTAAATAAATGGATATATTTGAATACGAAAGAAATAAAATAAAAGAAAAGCAATCCCCCCTCGCCTCAAGGTTAAGGCCGAAAAGATTGGAGGATTTTATAGGGCAGGACCATATTATGGGAAAGGAAAAGTTGCTTTACAGAGCTATACAAGCCGATAAGCTTTCCTCCCTTATATTTTACGGCCCTCCCGGCACAGGGAAAACCACCCTTGCAAAAATAATCGCCAATACCACAAAAAGTGACTTTATAAGTATAAATGCCACCACAAGCGGTAAACAGGATGTGGTAGTCGCCATAGAAAAAGCCAAAGAAAATTTAGGCGGCTACGGCAAAAAAACCATACTTTTTATTGACGAGATACATCGTTTTAACAAAACACAGCAAGATACCCTTCTCCCCCATGTGGAGGACGGTACGGTGATACTTATAGGTGCCACCACCGAAAACCCTTATTTTGAAGTAAACAAAGCTCTTATATCAAGAAGCCTTGTTTTTGAACTGAAAGCACTTGAAAAAAAAGATATAGAGTGTATAATAGACAGAGCCCTCTATTCCGAGGAAGGTTATAAAGCCTTTAAGGCGGATATAACTGAAGATGCCAAAAGCTTTCTTGCAGATATCTCCTCGGGAGATGCCCGTGTGGCACTAAATGCCATAGAGCTTGCGGTACTTACCACCCAAAGAGCTACCGACGGCTACATACACATAGACCTTGATACCATGGAGGAATGTGTACAAAAGAGAGCTCTTAACTACGACAAAGACGGAGACAATCACTATGATACCATCTCCGCTTTTATAAAAAGCATGCGTGGTTCCGACCCCGATGCTGCGGTATACTATATGGCAAGAATGCTGTATGCAGGTGAAGATCCCAAGTTTATAGCAAGAAGAATAATGATATGCGCTTCGGAGGATGTGGGAAACGCCGATCCAAACGCTCTTCTTGTGGCAAATGCGGCTATGAATGCCGTAATAAATATAGGTCTTCCCGAATGCCGTATAAACCTGGCACAGGCAGCCATATACACAGCTTGTGCCCCTAAAAGCAATGCAGTTATAACTGCCATTGATGAAGCTTTTGAAGATGTAAAACATCAAAAAGTCACCCTGCCGAACTTCTTAAGAGATGCCCATTATCCGGGAGCCAAGGAGTTGGGACACGGCAAGGGCTACATCTACCCCCATGACTACGAGGGAAACTACTATCCCACAGACTATCTTCCTCAAGAGCTTAAGGGTAGAAAATACTATCGTCCAACGACAAACGGAAAAGAAAAAGAAATAAGCGAAAAACTGAAAACTTTGGAAACGATCAAAAATAAAAACAAGGGTACCTCTAAAAAGTGCTATTGAAGTAAAATTGAGATAGCTTGTTCGAGGACTAGGAAATGTCTCGAAGCCAATGTAGAGCATTGGTGAGAGATATTGACGACGTACTCGGGCAAGATAGCCAATTTTACGATTTATGACTTTTTAGAGGTGCCCACAAGGAGGATATGGATGTTTAAAAAAATAATTTCTACATTGGGAGTCGTATTTTTAAGCCTTTATGCTTTAAATGCAACAGCCTTAGCCCGAGAAACGGAAGTAAGGGGCGTGTGGGTAGCTACCGTAGGACACATGAACTACCCCTACGATACCACTACCTCCGAGGAAAAGCTGAAAGCCCAATGTGACGAAATACTTGATAACTGTGCGGATATAGGCTTTAACACCGTGTATTTTCAGGTTCGCCCCGCATCCGACGCCCTCTACAACTCGAATATATTCCCTTGGAGCGGCGATCTTACGGGTAGCCAAGGACAAGCCCCCGAAAACGGCTTTGACCCTTTAAAATATTGGATAGAGGCTGCACATGCCAGAAACATTGAACTTCATGCCTGGATAAATCCCTACAGAGTTACCAAAAGCGGTACATCGTCATCTCTTTCAAACCTTGCGGATAAAAACCCCGCAAAACAGCACCCCGAATGGTGCGTGAAATATACCAACGGCAACTACTACTACAACCCCGCCCTCCCCGAGGCAAGAGACCTTATAAAAAGAGGCGTGGAGGAAATAGTACAAAATTACGATATAGACGGTATACATTTTGACGATTACTTCTATCCCGGTTCCGATTTTAACGATTCCGTACAATATGCAGCTTACGGCAACGGCGCTTCACTTGCGGATTGGAGAAGAGAAAACGTAAATACACTCATTAAAAATGTGCATGATGCCATAAATGCCATAGACCCTTCCGTAGAATTCGGAATAAGTCCTTCGGGCGTATGGGCAAATGCCTCCAACAACCCTTTGGGAAGCGATACCTTAGGTATGGAACACTACAGCGAAATATACTGTGATTCCGTTAAATGGGCTCAAGAAGGCTGGGTAGACTACCTTTGTCCTCAGGTGTATTGGGAAATAGGCCACCCTATGGCAAACTACGATACTCTTGCAAGATGGTGGTCAAAAACTCTTGAAGGCACTAACACTAAGCTTTACATAGGTATGGCAGACTACAAGGTAGGTAACAGCGGTGTATGGAGCGATGCCACACCAATAAGGGATGAGCTTGTACTTAACGACTCCCTTCCCTATGTAACGGGAGAGGTGCATTTTTCCTACAGTTCCTTTGAGAATGCAAGTGTAAGGAATGTTGTTAAAAGTCACTATGTTTCCGCACAACCTTTAAAAGTGGTAAATTGCAAAAAATATTTCGGCTCCGAAAGTGAGATATCCGAGATACAACAGCCGCAGACCACAACTTCGGCTCCTGTCGCTATAGTAGAGGCTACCGTGCCCGCCACACAAAAGCAGGTAAAAGAAGTGATAGTGGAAGAAACGGTGGAGACAACCACCTTCGATGTAAATTCCGTTGTAAACACAGACCGAGTAAAGGTCCTTGTATATGTTGATGGACAGAAAGTAAATTTCGATCAGGAGCCTGTGATCATAAACAGCAGAACAATGGTTCCTTTGAGAAAAGTTTTTGAAAGCTTCGATGCCGATGTAGATTGGAACAACTCTCAAAGAGAGGTCACGGCAGTTAAAAACGGCACCAGCGTAAAATTTAAAATAGATTCAAATCAAATGACGGTAAACGGAAGCAAAACTGTTATACTTGACAGCCCTGCCGTAATAAGAAACAGCAGAACACTTGTTCCCGTAAGAGCCATATCCGAAGCCTTTGGCTATAAGGTAGGCTGGAACGATCCCAACAGAGTCGTTACCGTAAACACAAAATAAGGAGGGTCGGTTTTGGATATTGTAAAGACAATAATATTGGGTATCGTTGAGGGTATAACCGAGTGGCTCCCCATAAGCAGTACGGGCCATCTCATACTTTTACAACAGCTCATAGGCGATATCGGCAGCGATAAATTTATGAGTATGTTTAATGTGGTAATACAGCTTGGCGCCATACTTGCAGTAGTTGTACTGTACTTCGGAAAACTAAACCCTTTTTCAAAGACCAAAAGCAAAAAAGAAAAGGAAAAGACCTTCAGGCTTTGGATAAAGGTGTTTGTAGCCTGCCTTCCCGCTGCGGTAATAGGTTTTCTCTTTGATGATGTTATAGACAAATATCTTATGAATCCCTATGTGGTAGCCGCAACGCTTATACTCTACGGTATAGCCTTTATAGTGGTTGAAAATATCTACAAAAACAAGAGAACAAAGTTTAAAAAACTAAATTCCCTTCCCTACCTTACCTCCTTCGGTATAGGACTTTTTCAGGTGTTGGCACTTATTCCCGGCACATCTCGCTCCGGTGCCACAATACTTGGAGGTATGCTTTTAGGTACCTCAAGAAAGGTAGCTGCGGAGTTTACATTCTTTCTTGCTATTCCGGTAATGTTCGGTGCAAGCCTTTTAAAGCTGGTGAAATTCGGCTTTAACTTTACCCCCGGAGAAATAGGCATACTCTTTTTGGGTATGTTCGTATCTTTCTTCGTTTCTGTAATAGCTATAAAGTTCCTTATGAACTACATCAAAAAGAACGACTTTAAGATATTCGGTTTCTACAGAATAGCTTTGGGTCTTGTGGTGATGATTTACTTTATGTTTATGAGGTAAAAAATTTTGGGGTGTGATATATCACACCCCTTTATCTGTTTAGTGGAAGATATATTGTACAAAGCTATACAGTGATTTGGACACTCTATGTACTTTGTATAAAGCAAATAAATTTCTGTTGAAAACAATAACACTATAATGTATAATACTAAATATCCATAGGAACCTTTACATTTATTAACTTTTATGATATAATAAATCATAGAGGTGATATTAATGAGAGGAAATAAAACACAAATATCAGTGGAAGAATATGAAGCTGTGTGTCTTGAAATAAAAAATAATAAAAATAAGAACATTGTAAGGCGTTTA
>JAFSVK010000002.1 GCA_017444985.1 Bacillota bacterium | reverse complement strand
TGCTATTGAAGTAAAATTGAGATATCTTGTTCGAGGACTGGGAAATGGCTCGAAGCCAATGTAGAGCATTGGTGAGAGACATTGACGACTAACCTTTGCAAGATAGCCAATTTTACGATTTATGAGTTTTTAGAGGTTCCCTAAAATCTTTGAAAGGAATTATATGAAAGGGGTGGGAATATGAAACTTATACTTCCCATACTTATAGGCTCCGTATTGGTGGGCTCGGGATGTAACAGCAATGTAAACACAGCCTATAAGCAAATAGATCAAACCACAGCACTGGAGATGATGGAAAAAGAAGAGGGGCATGTTGTGGTAGACGTGAGAAGATCGGAGGAATATGAAGAGGGGCATATACCGGGGGCAATACTTATACCAAATGAGACCATTGAAGAAGAGGCAGAGGAAAAACTACCCGATAAAGAACAGACCATACTTGTATACTGTCGCAGCGGAAACAGAAGCAAGGAGGCTTCGGAAAAGTTAGCGGATATGGGCTATAAAAATGTTTATGAATTTGGCGGTATAAATACTTGGGAGGGAGATACGGTGAAAGATACTCTTATATTTTCAAATTTTGACGGAAGCGGAAAAAGTTTTGATATCACATTGGGAGAGGATATTGTTTCCTACACAAGATCTGTAAGATATGGAAATAAAGACCACGAATCCTTGCGGGGAAGTTCCTTTGATGAAGTTTTTACATTTAAAGGTATAAGGCAGGGGAGCACTACCCTTAAAGTTGAAGAAAAATCAAGCATAACAAAGAGTACCGCAAACCTCTATACCGTAACGGTAGATGAAAATTTGAATGTTGATATAGAAAAGGAAGGCGTTCTCGACAACAGTGCCGTACTTGTTGTAAAGGTGAATAACAGAGCTTTCTATGCTAAACTTGAAAATAATTCCTCCGCAAAGGTTTTTAAAAAGAAGCTTGAGACCGAACCTCTTGAAGTTGATATGACGGATTACGGAAACTTTGAAAAGGTGGGAGATCTTCCCTGGAGCCTGCCTAAAAATGATGAGTCTGTTACTACAAAGCCGGGAGATATAATACTTTATCAGGGAAATAAAATAACACTCTACTACGGTGAAAATACCTGGTCTTTTACCAAACTTGCCACTATAGACGGTGTAACAAGAGAAGAACTTTTAAGTGTTCTTGGTGAGGGCGATGTTAAGATAAGATTTGAATTGGAGTGGAGCGAGTAGAAAGGGAAAATATGGAATTTGAAATAGTATCTCAATTTGAACCTACGGGAGACCAGCCCGAGGCAATAGAAAAAATAACAAAAGGGTTCAAGGAAGGTAAAAAGTTTCAAACCCTCTTGGGAGTTACGGGTAGCGGAAAAACATTTACCATGGCAAATGTTATTAAAAACATAAATAAGCCTACCCTTGTAATAGCCCACAACAAGACCCTTGCAGCACAGCTTTATAATGAGTTTAAAGAGTTTTTTCCCAACAATGCCGTAGAGTACTTTGTAAGTTACTACGACTACTATCAGCCCGAGGCGTATGTACCTCAGACCGATACCTATATAGAAAAGGACAGTGCCATAAATGATGAAATAGATAAACTTCGTCACTCTGCCACCTCTGCCCTTTTTGAAAGGAAGGACGTTATAATAGTTGCCTCCGTAAGCTGTATATACGGCTTGGGTGCACCTATAGACTACAGCACCATGACCGTTTCCTTAAGGCCGGGTATGACACGGGATATGACAGATGTTATGAAAAGCCTTGTAAGGATACAGTACTCCAGAAATGAGACCGATTTTCAAAGAGGTACATTCAGAGTAAGAGGGGACATTATAGAGGTTTATCCCGCGGGAAGTACAAATACCGCCATAAGGATAGAATTTTTCGGCGATGAGGTAGACAGAATAAGCGAGGTGGACACTCTCACGGGAGATGTTTTGGGTGTAAGAAACCATGTATCCATATTTCCCGCATCCCACTATGTTACGGATGAGGAAAATCTCAAAAGAGCTTTAAAAGATATTTCGGAGGAACTGGAGGACAGGCTTAAAGTTCTGAGAAGCGAAGATAAACTCCTGGAGGCACAAAGGCTTGAACAGAGAACTCGCTACGATATGGAGATGATGGAGGAAATGGGCTTCTGTTCGGGTATAGAAAACTACTCCATGCACCTTGACGGAAGACACCCGGGAGAAACTCCCAACACACTTATGGACTATTTTCCCGAGGATTTTCTTATCATAGTGGATGAGAGCCATGTGACGATACCCCAGGTGGGAGGAATGTACAACGGAGACAGAGCCAGAAAAACCAATCTTGTAGATTACGGTTTCAGACTCCCCAGTGCCCTTGAAAACAGACCCTTAAAATTTGAAGAGTTTGAAAAGAAAATAAAGCAGCTGCTTTTTGTTTCCGCTACCCCGGGAAAGTACGAGGCTAAAAACTCTTCCTCCGTTACGGAACAGATAATAAGGCCTACGGGACTTTTAGACCCTAAAATATCCGTCAGAAGAACAAAAGGTCAAATAGACGACCTCATTAAAGAAATAAACACCACAACAGCCAAAGGTCAAAAGGTACTTGTTACCACCCTCACAAAAAAAATGGCAGAAGACCTTACAAAATACCTTAAGGAGGTGGGTATAAAAGTAAACTACCTGCACTCCGATATAGATACCTTGGAAAGATTGGAGCTTATAAGAGATCTCAGGCTCAATGTTTTCGATGTGCTCGTGGGTATAAACCTTCTGAGAGAAGGCCTTGATATTCCCGAGGTAAGCCTTGTGGCTATACTTGATGCCGACAAAGAGGGCTTTTTAAGAAGTGAGACCTCCCTCATTCAAACCGTAGGCAGAGCCGCAAGAAATGCCGAGGGTAGGGTAATAATGTATGCCGATATCATGACGGAATCCATGGCGAATGCCATAGCCGAAACCGAAAGAAGAAGAAAGATACAGGCTAAATACAATGAAAAACATGGCATAACGCCCCAAAGCGTAAAAAAAGGCATACACGAGATAATAAAAGCCACCCAAACCGTAGGCAAAAAGCAGGAAACCGAAAAAGACCCCGAGTCCATGAACAGGCAAGAATTGGAAAAGGCAATAAAGACCACAGAATCCAAAATGAAAAAAGCCGCCTCCGAACTGAATTTCGAACTTGCCGCAAAACTTCGAGACAAGCTTATAGAAATGAAAAAATTACAGCTGATGTGAAACAAACACCCCCGACAACCATCGGGGGTTTAATATTCTATATTTTCGAAGTGCTTTATACTTTTTGCAAAAGATAAATTTAGTTTTCAATTACATTTCAAATAAATTATTGACTTTTTGCATTGTATAAAATATAATATTCTCAAGAAATTTGTGTAATTTTCACACAGGAAAGGAGAAGAATATGAAAAAACACACAAAGAGAATATTAAGTTCGGTTCTCTCTTTTGCCATGGGAGTATCGGCGGTTTTTTCGGGTAATATTTCCCAAGTTTTTGCGCAAAGACAGGCAACAAGCGTGGAAGTTTGGGACTTTGGCGGTGTTGCGCAGAGCGACGGCGACGGAGTTAGTTATACCAACTATATTACTACGGATTTTCTCGATAACCTTGCGGCTGTAGGCGATGCGGCTTCGGGAAACAAAGGAAAGTTCCTTGCAACGGGTACCGTTGATTTTGGAGGAGGTCTTTCTGTTACGGCAAACTCCAATGACAGAATGTACTATCTCATATCATCCGACGGAACATCCTCTACGGGTTTGAGAAGTGCGGGTGCACAGGGAAAGGCTTTAAAGGCATATCCCGACGGATATACCGCAAACGGTATGTACTACTGTAACGGTACGGGGAATGAAACAAGAAGATACATTACGGTATCCGATCTTAGTGCAAACGATGTTGTAACGGTATATACAGGACCGAGCAACACTACGGATACTCCCGTATACTTTACAAACGGAGGACAGACTCTTTCTCACACCGTAGTGGGAGGAGAACAGGATAGAATAGACTATGTTGTTCCCGCAGACGGGGACGGCAAAATATGGTTTGACGGTGCGGGCGGAAAGCCTACCGTAAACAGAGTGGTAAGAAAACCTGCCGTAAAGGTAAGCGGAAATATAGACCTTAAGGGTCTTAGCGTGCCTGCTTATGAGGTAGAGTTTGAAAACAAAACAACGGGTGCAAAGACAGCGGCCACATTAAACGGCAATTCCTACTCCGTAAGTCTTGCTCCCGGCTATGATTATACGGCTGTGATGAAAAATGCTACAGGCTTTGGTTTCACAAATGCCACAAAGACATTCAGCGTACTTGACAGCGATATCGCAAGTGGTAAGAGTGCAAATCTTGATGTGGAAGTAAAGCAGACATATACCGCAAGCGGTTCCGTAGCAGGCTTTGCCGCGGGCTATGACATTTCAAATGCCGCAATGATACTTACACCCGATGCAAAGAGCCTTGCCGATGTGGTACGTGCAAGCTTTGATACAGCTACCCTTACATATTCGGCAGTTCTTGAGCCCGATGTAGATTACACCGTTAGCTTTGAGGGTGTAAATGACTATGAGGTAACAGAGGGTGCTGTATTAAACTACAACAAACCCGTTACTCATAATATTACGGTATCTGCTAAGGCACTCTACAACATAAGCGGTAAATTACAAGGCCTTAACGGTACTGCTGTAACAGCTCTCAACTTCGTAAATGAAGAAGACGGCTATTCCTACAGCGGAAGCGTATCGGGCGACACCTATACCGTAGCTTTAAGAGCAGGTAACTATTCCGTTGCCGCTACAGCTAACGGCTATCACACAAACGGCCATGTAAGTGTGGTAAAGAAAGACGTAACAAAGGATATACTTTTTGTTCCCGATCAAAAGCCTACTCCCGATGTATCTTGGGCATCCGAAATATATGTAGGCGTAAACAAGGGACAATATCACTATGACACAGTAAAAGAAGCTCTTGAGGCAGCTAAGGTAATGGCACCTAAGAGTGAGGCTGAGAGAATAACTATCTACATTGCTCCGGGTACTTACAGAGAACAGCTTAGCGTAGAAACACCCTACCTTACATTCAAGGCTACGGATGCAAGCAAGCCCACGGTACTCAGTTGGTACTACGGCATAGGCTACAAATATTACAGTGCCGATAATACAGGTTACTATAACGAAGAGAATGCTTTTGATAAGTACGGCAAGAACCCTGTATCAAAGTGGGGTACAGCTACTTACATCAAGAAGACCGCTACCGATTTCAAGGCAGAGGGCATAACATTTGAAGCATCCTTCAACAAATATGTAACAGATGAAGAAATAGAAGACGGCGTGGAAGTTGCCGATATAGCTTCCAAGTTTGAAAGAAAATTAGGTGCCGACGTTAAGAGCAAGGCGGCAACCGAAAGATCTACAGCCATAAGTATAGAGGCAGACAGAGCCGAGTTTAGAAACTGTACTTTCACAGGCTCTCAAGATACTCTCTACATGGGCGACAATACAAACACCTACTACACAGATTGTACCGTAATAGGTAATACCGACTACATCTTTGGTTCGGGTAATGCTATATTTGACGGCTGTGAGCTTCGTTTTGCAGGCTACAGCGACTCCGCAGTAGGCGGTTATGTTACAGCGGGCAGATCCAACAATGCCACATCCTATAAGGGTTGGTATTTCAGAAGCTGTGAGATCACAGGCGATGAAAGTATGAAGGTTGGCGCAGGTATGTTCGGTAGACCTTGGGATGCGGGAGCAGACATTACCTTCCTTAATACAAAGCTTCAATCAAGCGGTATAATAGATGCAGCAGGTTGGACGGATATGTCCGGTGTTACCCCCGAGGGTCGTGCTTTTAAAGAAGCAAACACCACATACAACGGCGAAAGCGTAGATGTTTCCTCAAGAAGAGGACAAGTTATAGAATATACAAATACGGCTGCAAATTACAACAGCCTTGTAAATGCTCAGCTCAGCTGGGATCCTACCTTCTTTGTTCCATCGGAAGAGAGCATAGATTTCACGGTAGCACCCTATCTTTCATCACAGTGTGATGTTGCGGCTCCCGAAACGGGCTACACAATGAATGTTAAGTACAGCGTAAACGCACAGGCTGATGCTTCTCTCATCTCCTGGTACAGAGTTGACGATGCAGGTAACAAGACACTTGTTAAGACATCAAGTGCTCTTACAAACGACGGCTACGACATGACAAAGGACGATATAGGCTACTATATCGAGGCTGTTGTTACACCTATACTCTCATCGGGTATAAGCGGTACGGCAAAATCTTCAAAAACAGGTAACAAAGTAGTACAGGGTTCGGGCAGCAAAGAAGTTGACAGACCCGGCGGAAAGAATGTTATATTCATAGCAGGTGACTCCACCACAAAGGACTACTCCGCAGGTGCCATAAATAACTCGGGCGCTAACAGACCCGAAGGTTCCTGGGGCGAATTCCTTCCTTATTTCCTTGCAGATGATGCAAGCTATGAGGTAATGGATTACGCAGAGGGCGGAAGAAGCTCTCAATCCTTCATAAATGAAGGCAGACTTGATACCATAAAGAATCAAATGCTTGAAGGAGATTATCTCTTTGTACAGTTCGGACATAACGACTCATCACAGTCTTATGCCGACAGATATGTTCCCGTAGGTACTCCCGATGCTTCGGGTGTATACCCCACAACAGAGGGCACATTCAAGTATTTCCTTAAGATGTACATAGATGCGGCAAAAGAGAAGGGCGCTACACCCGTAATGTTCTCTCCCGTAGCAAGAATGTATTTCTCAAACGGAAAAATAAGAGCTCACCACGATGACAACACATCTCAGAACAATGCTTATGTAGAGGCTACAAAGCAGGTAGCAGAGGAAAACGGTGTTCTTTACATCGACTCCTTCGAACTTACAAAGCAGATGTATGAGGATGCTTATGCGGCAGATCCCAATGCCGCAGGTGATGAATCACCTCTTGCAACAAGACTTTTCGCACCCGGTGAAAAGACTCACCACAGTAAACTCGGTGGTTTTGTGATCGCAGCTAAGCTTGCAAAGATACTTCAAGATGAAGGTCTTCCTTTCTCAAGCGAAATAAGCGCTCCCGTAGGAATGGATATAGCCGACGATAAGGGATATACCGAATTTACAGTAAGCACCAAGGGCGTATTTACAGGCTACGACAAGGATGAAACAGGCGTTTACTCTAAGGATGTCGTTGATACCTATTGGTCGGGCTTTGCAAACAAGGCTCTCGAAGAGCTTGAAGCAAGCTCCGTAACAGGCGATGCCAACGGAGACGGCAGCGTAGACTCCAAGGATGCTTCAATAGTCCTTCAGCACACAAGCGGTATAGCTACCCTTGAAGGAAAAGAACTTACAAGCGCAGATGTAAACGGAGACGGCAGCGTAGACTCCAAAGACGCTTCCCTTATACTTCAGTACACCTCCGGTAGCATTACATCATTCTGATACTTACTACCCTCGGGCTTTTGCCCGGGGGTTTTTATAATATAAACAACTATTCTGTAAATCTGCTTCTTCTATATAAAAGAGTAAAAGGAATTCCTTATAAGAGTAACAATGCCAATATTTCAAAACCTTCCAATAATCTGTAGGGAACGACCTGTGCACCGCAAAGATAGATGCGGGCAGGCGATAGCCTGACTTTTGCGTAGCAAAAGTGCTGACGCGTGTCGTTCCGTGGCGACTCTTACCAATTATATCAATATAAACACCCTTTTATAAATATATACAAAAAAACCATAAAAAAAGTTTCTTTTTTTGGAATAGAAAATTGTTGACATTGTTCTTGCATTGTGGTAGTATATTCAAGCTGTCGCTCTTGAAGAGAAGACAGCCCACAAAAAAACTTTTAAAAAACTTAAAAAAAGTTCTTGACACGGAGATTTCTTTGTGGTAATATATTTAAGCTGTTGTTGAGACAGCGACTTGAACATTGAAAACCGAATAATCAAAGACGAATTGTTTTAAACTTATCCCAAGAATTCCTTTTATTGTAATAATAAAAGAACAGAGAGCCAAGTCTGTATAAAAGAATGGCATATAGTCAGCAAATGAGCTGGAAACTTTTATTAGAGAGTTTGATCCTGGATCTGGATGAACGCTGGCGGCGTGCTTAACACTTGCAAGTCGAACGAGAGAGAGAAAAGCTTGCTTTTTTTGATC
>JAFSVK010000119.1 GCA_017444985.1 Bacillota bacterium | reverse complement strand
TGCTATTGAAGTAAAATTGAGATATCTTGTTCGAGGACTAGGAAATGGCTCGAAGCCAATGTAGAGCATTGGTGAGAGACATTGACGACGTAATCGGGCAAGATAGCCAATTTTACAATTTATGACTTTTTAGAGGTTCCCAATAGGCAAGCCGAAGTTTAGGAACTTTCCTCCTCAAAATTTTTGTAATATCTTAGCGGTTTTACGACCCACTGCCAAGACCTACTTTCTTTTTCACACAAAATCCCCTTCTCCCCTTGACACACTCCTTCAAGAGTGGTAATATAAGTACATCAAGGGAGCTTGTGTACAGGCTGAGAGGAGATGTAAATCTCGACCTATAACCTGATTTGGGTAATGCCAACGGAGGGAAATAGTATGTATTCTATATCTATGCACCCTTTGGGTGTTTTTTTTATGAAAAGGAGAAAATATGAAATACATAGAAAATATCCGCAAAATATCCCCCCTTGTACACTCTATCACAAACTACGTGACCGTAAACGATGTGGCAAATGTTTTGCTTGCCTGCGGTGCCTCCCCCATAATGGCTGATGACGAAGGAGAAGTAGAGGACATAACCTCTATTTGCAGCAGTCTCTATATAAATATAGGCACGCTGAACACAAGGACTATAGCCTCTATGATAAAGGCAGGTAAAAAGTCCAACGCTTTAGGGCATATAACGGTACTTGACCCTGTAGGTGCGGGAGCTTCCGCCCTTCGTACCCAAACGGCACAAAAGCTTATATCCGAAATAAAGTTTGATGTTATAAGAGCAAATGCTTCGGAAATAAGTGCCCTTTGCGGAGAGGATATATCCTCAAGAGGTGTAGATGCCTCCGAAGCCGATACCATAGACGGCGAAAAAGCCATGTATGCCGCTGATAAACTTGATTCCGTCATAGCCGTAACGGGAAAAACCGACATCGTAGCAAGCAAAGACCATTATTTTGAAATTTATAACGGTAGGAAGGAAATGAAAAGCATTACGGGTACGGGATGCCAGCTTTCAGCCCTTACCGCAGCCTTTGTAGCCGCAAACAGAGAGGACACCCTTTCCGCTTGTGCGGCAGCCGTTACCGCCATGGGTGTGGCGGGAGAGATAGGTTTCAATAATCTTCTTGAAGGCGAGGGAAACTCTTCCTACAGAAACAGAATAATAGATGCCATTTACAATATGACGGACACGGTTCTTGAAAAATACGGAAGGAGTAAATTTGTATGAAAAAACAGTCTCTTCTTCTCTATGCTATTTTGGGCGAAAGTGATATAAAAAGCCAAAAAAGCGTAACGGAAGCGGTAAAAGAGGCAATCGATGGCGGAGCGGGCATAATACAACTGCGTGAAAAACACCTTCAAGGTAAAGAGTTGGAAGAAAGAGCCCGTGAAGTATACCGTCTTTGTAAGGAAAAGGATATTATATTCCTGCTCAACGACGATGTGGAGCTTGCAAAGAAAATAGACTGCCACGGTGTACACGTGGGACAAAATGATATGCCCCCCGAAGAGGCAAAAAAGATACTCGGAGAGGACAAAATAGTGGGAGTATCCGTCTCCACCGTGGAAGAGGCAGTCAAAGCCGAAAAAAACGGTGCCGACTATCTTGGAGTAGGTGCGGTATTTCCCACAGGCTCAAAAGATGATGCCCTGTCTGTATCAAAAGATACCATAAAGCAAATATGCGAAAGCGTAAGTATCCCCGTAGTGGCTATAGGCGGTATAAACGCCGATAATATGGACAAGCTTCAAAATATGGGGCTTTCGGGTATTTGCGTTATAAGTGCCATATTTGCAAAAGAAAACATCACTCTTGCCGCAAAAGAGTTGAAGGAAAAGGCTGTAAAATTTTTCGGTTGAAAAACCAAGCAGATCGGGGGCACCACTTTCTGCTGTGTTGTTTGAAAGGAGCATATATATGAAAACAGCATTAACTATCGCAGGCAGTGATTCCTGCGGAGGCGCCGGTATACAGGCAGATATAAAGACCATGACGGCAAACGGCGTATATGCCATGAGTGCCGTAACAGCCCTTACAGCACAAAATACTTTAGGTGTAAAGGATATATCCCCCGTTACGCCCCAATTTTTAAAAGCTCAGTTGGACTGTGTTTTTACCGATATTTTTCCCGATGCGGTAAAAATAGGTATGGTCTCTTCCTCTGACCTGATAGATGCTATAAGCGAAAAACTTCAAGAATACAAAGCCGTAAATATCGTTTTGGACCCTGTAATGGTGGCAACAAGCGGAGCCAAACTTATAGATGATGAGGCTGTTTCTCATCTTAAAGAGCTTATAAAGCTTGCAGACCTTATTACACCCAATATCCCCGAGGCACAGGTCCTTGCCGAAATGCCTATCACAGACGAACAAACCTGTGTGGAGGCAGCAAGGAAGATAGCACAAAAATACGACTGTGCCGTACTTTGCAAAGGCGGACATGCCCTTAACGATGCCAACGACTTCCTTTGCTCAAAGGAGGGCGAGTATTGGTTCAGAGGTGAGAGGATATACAACGAAAACACCCACGGTACAGGCTGTACCCTTTCAAGTGCCATTGCCTCAAACCTTGCCAAAGGGTACGAACTTAAAGAGTCTATAGCAAAAGCCAAAACCTACATTTCGGGAGCACTTTCCGCCATGTTGGACCTGGGAAAAGGAAAAGGCCCCATGAATCACGCTTTTGCCATTAAAAACGAATTTACGCAAGGGTACCTCTAAAAAGTGCTATTGAAGTAAAATTGAGATAGCTTGTTCGAGGACTAGTATAAAACTTCATAATTGTCTGTACATTCTTGCTCAATTGTGATATAATATAGGTACACCAACCGAAGGAGGTTTCCTATATGAAATTCACATTGCGACCCGAAGATAAAATAAAACTTGAAAAACTTGTAAAATC
>JAFSVK010000118.1 GCA_017444985.1 Bacillota bacterium | reverse complement strand
AGAGCCGCCGCACACTTTGGCACTTTTGTCAAGTGCTTTTTTGAAATTTTAATATTTTTTACATAAAAAAAGTTTTAGACCCTTTTGGAATCTAAAACTTAAATTCTTAACTTAATGACATTGATAGGGCACCTCTAAAAAGTCATAAATCGTAAAATTGGCTATCTTGCAAAGGTTAGTCGTCAATGTTTCTCACCAATGCTCTACATTGGCTTCGAGCCATTTCCCGGTCCTCGAACAAGATATCTCAATTTTATTTCAATAGCACTTTTTAGAGCTCCCCTATACTCAAATCTTGATTTTTTTATTGTTTTGTTGTAATATTATACAAAGGGGACAAAGTATGTTTAGGGGGCGATAAAATGATAAGACAAACAACAAAAGACATTTTAGCGGAATCATTCCTTGAACTTGCCGAAAAAAAGCGTATAGATAAAATAACGATAACCGAAATAACAAATAATTGCTCTATGTCACAGCCTACATTTTACAACCACTTTAAAGATAAATACGATCTTATAGTGTGGATACATACAAGTCGTGTGGAAAAAATAATGGCTAAAATAGGAGCTAAAGACTATATATGGAAGGATACACTTCTTGAAGGGGCAAAGTATTACTACCAAAACAAAAATTATATAGCAAATGCTCTGAAACATACGGGAGGACAAGACTCTTTTATAAATTATGTCAGGCATACAAATGTGGAAGTTCTTGTAAAAGAGGTGCGAAAAAAAATAATGACCGAATACATACCCGAGGAAATATACGGTATGATAAAGGTGTATGTTTACGGTACCGTACAATATATGCTTGAATGGCTTTTAAACGGTGCAAAGCAATCCCCAGAAGAAGTATCCCTTATATGGGAAAAGAGTTTACCTGAACCCTTAAAACAGTACTTATATCCCGACTATAAAAATATTTTGTAATTTATACCCTTTTACAAAAACATTTTGTAAACAGACCGATATTCTATATGGACAATCGGTCTGTTTTTTATTATGCTATGGTTATAAAATATATTTGAAATCGAAAGGAGATCTTACTATGTCAAACAACAAAAAAATTATTGAGGGATTACAGATCATCGTTACAGACCTTGCTCAACAGGCAGACGGCCACGCTATACAATCTAAGATATTTGCCACACAGGGTTTTAGAAAGCTTGGAGATAAGTATGCGGAACACGCAACTGAAGAAAGAGGATATGTGGATAAGTGCATTGACAGAATGCTTGATCTCGGTGCAGAGATAAAAAACGGAGCAAAGAAGGAAGCTCCCGTTTATACAGACCCCATAGAATGGATAAGGTATGACCTTCAGGTTTCAAAAGACGGTCTTGCTTGGCTTAAGAAACTTGTGGAAGAGGCAAGAGATGATTACACCACCTACGATATTTTAAAAGAGTACTATCAAGATGAAGAAGAGGATATGTACTGGGCAGAGGCACAACTTGAACTCATTGAAAAGATAGGTCTTCAAAATTGGCTTAACAATCAGCTTTAAGAGGAAACCTCAACTCTGCGGAGGAAGTGGTAAAATTATGATACCCGAAAATGTTAAAAAGGTATTCGAAGAGCATTTGTGGTTTGTATCTACCTACGGAGAGGAGCCTAATGTGGTTCCCGTAGGCTTTAAATGTATAACAAGTGAGGATAAGCTTGCAATAGGTGCCATACTTCTTGACACTACCCTTGAAAATATAGCGAAAAACGGAAAGGTAGCAATAGCTGCGGCAAACCCCTTAACGGCTGAGGCTTACCAAATAAAAGGAAGTGCAAAGCTTGTAAAAGAGGGTGAGGCTTACGACCACTATGTAAAGTTGGCAGAGGATACCTTCAAGGGTGCCTATCCTTTAAAATATGCTGTTGTAATCACTCCCGAAAAGCTAATAACAGCCACGCCAAACCAACACAATAAAAAAGAAATACCTTTAAAAGCAACGAAAAAGTTCCGAAAAGCCCCTTAAAAGGAGGATATTTATGGAAATAAAAGCAGTAAAATTCAGAAAAGAAGGTTTTTATACTCAGCCCTTTGTAATGGGCGGTGAAGAAGGTGCGGATAAGTTTGATAAAAACATACGCTACCGTGGTAGTTTGCAGAACTATATTATAGATACGGGAGACGAGGTAATATTGGTAGATACGGGACTTCCCGCAGGCACTCCCGAAGAGGCTCCCGATGAAAACTCCGTAGCTTATACGGGAAAGGATATTTGCTCTTATATGGAGGCTCTTAAAAATTTAGGCTATAGTCCCGAGCAAGTAACAAAGATACTTCTTACCCATAAACACGCCGACCACTCGGGTGAGCTTAAATCATTCCCCAACGCAAAAATATATGTAAATGAGGATGAGATAGAGGCAGCGGAGTTAAAAGATATAGAAAATATCGTTCCCGTAAAGTTTACCGACGGTAGCTATCACAACTTCCCCGAATCTCAAAAAATAGCCGAGGGTGTTTATTTTATAAAGGCTAAGGGACACACCTTAGGCAACAGTATTGTTATTGCGGAAAATGAAGGGCTTTTCTATATGCTCCACGGTGATATCACCTATGTTGACGAAGCACTTTACGAAAACAAGCTCTCTCTTGTTTTTGAGGATATATCCGCAGCTCGTGAGACCCTTGACAGGGTACGTGAATTTGTAAAAAATAACCCTACTGTTTATTGCGGTACCCATACACCCCAAGGATACGAAAATCTCGAAGGAAAGAAAGTTATGGACTTGAATGACCCCGTACCTACCATTCTTGCGGAAGTCGATTTCTCAACACAAGAAAGCAGCGGCAAATACGTATGTTCAATATGCGGATATGTTTACGACCCCGCAGAACATGATGGTGTAGCCTTTGAAGACCTCCCCGATGATTGGAAATGTCCGAGATGCAAACAAGGAAAAGATAAATTCAATAAGGCATGAGAAAAACCGCAGGCTTTTTTTAGCTTGCGGTTTTTTTACTAAATACCTATATATTTTTAGAGCAAAATTAATGGCTCCTCCCATCGAAACGACACTTGGGTCAGCACTTTTGCTACGCAAAAGTCAGGCTTTCGCCTGCCCGCATCTATCTTTGCGGTGCAATGGTCGTTCCCTACAGATTATACAATAAGTTTTGGGTACCTCTAAAAAGTGCTATTGAAGTAAAATTGAGATAGCTTGTTCGAGGACTAGGAAATGGCTCGAAGCCAATGTAGAGCATTGGTGAGAGACATTGACGACGTACTCGGGCAAGATAGCCAATTTTACGATTT
>JAFSVK010000117.1 GCA_017444985.1 Bacillota bacterium | reverse complement strand
TGCTATTGAAGTAAAATTGAGATATCTTGTTCGAGGACTAGGAAATGGCTCGAAGCCAATGTAGAGCATTGGTGAGAGACATTGACGACGTAATCGGGCAAGATAGCCAATTTTACGATTTATGGCTTTTTAGAGGTTCCCATAATAGGTTTCCGCAAGATACACGAACATACGCACAACAATATTTTCGGACCAAGAAGATTGTTGTTCTACAAGCATAATTATTTTATTGCCCACCTTGAATCCCACATCATTGTAAAGTGTAGCCATAATAATGCTTTCAAGGGTAACATGCTCTATGTCATCCTCTGTTATTGTTTCATCGGGATGCAGTGCCATATATAATTGTGCCGCATATTTTTTGATACCGAATAGATTTCTGAAAACAGAGTCTTTGGCAACGTATTTTGATTTTGTATCTTCCGTTATATTCATAGCCACTCCTCCCTCTTTTTTATTTATTATAACCTATATGGTTTATTTTTGCAATATATTTCTGCAATTTCATCATATTGTTTTTTTAGGTTGAAAAAAATGTGTATATATGTTATAATCACGGAATACAGCAAAAATATAAGTCGGAGATTATTATGAAAGTTGCATATTTGGGTCCCGATGGGACTTTTTCAAGACAGGCTGCGGATATACTTTGCCCCGATAGCGAAAAAATACCTTTTTCCACCTTTACGGAGGTTTTGGGTGCGTGTCAGGATGGAAAGGCAGACCAGGCTGTGGTGCCTATTGAAAACTCTATAGAAGGGGTGGTAAATGCCTCTATAGACGAGCTTGTTTTTGAAAAGGAACTTTACATACAAGAGATATTAAATCTGCCTATAGAACAAAATCTTATGGCAAAAAAAGGTACAAGGATTGAGGATGTTAAAAAAATAATATCCCATTCCCATGCCATACCTCAGTGCAAAAATTTCCTAAAGACCCTTCCCGAGGCGGTGATCGAAACCGTAAGCTCCACGGGAGAGGGGGCAAGGCTTGCAAGTATAGCCGAGGGCAACAATGTGGCGGCTGTGGGCAATAAGGCAGCTGCCGATATATACGGCCTTGAGATACTTAAAAGCTCCATACAGGACAACAAAAACAATATCACACGCTTTGCAAGAGTAAGTGCTACCCCTACAATAGACTACGAAAACAAACAAAAGCAAACCATAGCCTTTTCCACCTTGGATGAGCCCGGCGCCTTGTACGGTGTACTTGAAATATTTTCCGTATATGGCATAAACCTGTCGGATATATTTTCAAGACCTATGAAGAACAGGCTTAAAGAGTATGTTTTTGTTGTGGATATAGACATAAACAACAATATAGACGATATAAAACAAGCCATAAAGCTTATGGAAAGAAAGTCAAGCTTTATAAAGGTACTGGGAATATACTCGGAGATATCCCCTTGATTCCAATGGAGAGTTGTTATGGAAGAATTTACAGTTCCTTTTCCCGTGTTGACGGTAGATAAGGATTTTAATATATTATATAAAAATCATTTTTTTGAAAAATGGTCGGAAAAGTGGGACAACAAGGACGATATCAAGAATATAGACGATATCGTGGACCAATACGAAAGAAATAAATATGTGCAGCTTAAAAATGTAAAGGGTCAATACTTCGATGTATATAAAGCCGTTTGCAATGAAGGCTACAGTATTACCTTTGTGGAAAACAAGTATGTAAACAAAGAAGGTGCCATAGACAGCCATGTTTGTGTGGGCATACTTATTGTTGATAACTACACAGAGGTTGAAGAAAACACCGACGAAGCACGTTTGCCCCATTTATTTGCCATAATCGAGAGAAAAATAAATGAATATTTTAATAATATGGGAGGTATAGTAAGGAAGTTTGAAAAGGACAAATTCCTTATAATACTTAACAGAGATAAACTTGCTATCTTAAAAGATGAAAACTTCCCCATATCCGAGCAAATAGAAAAAATAGAAATAGGAAATATACCCGTTACCATAAGTATGGGTATAGGCTGTAACGGCAATACTTTAAACGAAGATATGGAGTTTGCCAGAGGTGCTTTGGACCTAGCTCTTGGAAGAGGCGGAAATCAGATAGTAGTAAAAGAGAGCGAGGATGTTTACGAGTACTACGGCGGTGACGGCAGAGAGGTAATTAAAAATTCAAGAGTAAGGGCAAGGGTGAAGGCATACGGCTTTACAGAGCTTATACTTTCTGCAAGCGATGTTATTGTTATGGGTCACCAAAATCCCGACCTTGATGCCTTAGGTTCTGCCGCAGGTGTTTTTTCCATAGTAAATTTTTATGGCAAGAGATGTAAAATAGTTTTAAACTCTGTTACGAATGCGGTAAAAGCCCTGTATGACAGACTTACAAGAGATCCCAAGTATGACGATGCCTTCATAACAAGTGAACAAGCCTTAAAGCTTCTAAAGAGAAATACTCTTGTGGTAGTGGTGGACACCCACAGAGGAGTTTTAACGGAGTGTCCCGAGCTCCTTAACAAAACGGGTAGGGTAGTTATATTCGACCACCACAGAAAATGTGCCGATGCCATTGAAAACTATTCTCTTTCCTATCATGAGGCTTATGCTTCTTCAACAGCCGAGATGATAACAGAAATGATGATGTATATAAAAGGCATGAGAGCCACAAAGGACGAAATAGAAGGCTTGCTTGCGGGTATGATGGTAGATACCAAAAACTTTGCTTTCAAAATAGGTATCAAAACCTTTGAAACTGCGGCATACCTTAAAAAACAGGGAGCTGATACGGTTTCCGTAAGGCGTCTGTTTAAAAATACCATTGAAGATTACATTGCAAGAACGGAAATAGTTCGTTCCGCAGAAATAATATACAATAATGTTGCAGTATCGGTGTTAAATACTCCTGTGGATAATCCAAGGGTACTTATAGCCATGGCGGCAGATGAACTCTTAAATTTAAGAGGCATAGAGACCAGCTTTGTATTGTGCAAGGATGAAGATTATGTATGTATAAGCGGCAGAAGCTTAGGAGATATAAATGTGCAAAAACTCCTTGAAAAAATGGGAGGCGGCGGACATATGTTAGGTGCTGCGGCACAGGTAAAGTCCGATAGCATAGAAGAAGTTAAACGGATGTTGCTTGACAAAATAGAAGAATATTTGGAGGTAAAGAAAAATTGAAAGTTATATTGCTTGAAGATGTAAAAGGTGTGGGAAAGAAAGACCAAACTTTAAATGTTAGCGAAGGTCATGCAAAAAACTTCCTTCTTCCCAAAGGTCTTGCCGTTGAGGCAAATACCGCAAATATAAGAAAGCTTGACAGCAAAAAAAGAGCGGAAGAAGAAAAAAGGGCACAGGAGTACGAGGCTGCAAAGCTTTTAGGTGAAAAGATAGAAAAGCAGACGGTCTCCGTAAAGGTAAAAACGGGAGAAAACGGCAAGCTTTTCGGTGCCGTAACAAACAAAGAAGTAAGTACAGCTCTTAAAGAACAGTGCGGACTTGATGTTGAAAAGAAAAAGATAGTTATACAAGACGCCATAAAGAGTGTGGGAGAGACGGAAGTCACCGTTAAACTTCACCCTAAGGTAAGCGTAAAGCTTAAAGTAAAGATAGAAAGCAACTGATTTGAGAGGTGTTATAAATGCCCGAGCAGGTAAGTGATAACGGATATGTAAGAGTACCGCCCAATGACAGAGATGCGGAGCAGGCAGTATTAAGTGCCATGCTCTTTGACAAAGAGGGAACGAGAATAGGTGTGGAAAACCTCAAAAAAGAGGATTTTTACAGCGAGGCAAACGGTATAATATTCGATGCCATACAACAGCTCTTTGAAAGAGGCGAGGGTGCCGACTTCGTGACCGTAAAGAATAAACTTACGGAAATGGGCGTGTTTGAAAATGTGGGAGGTAGCGAATATCTTACAAGTATAGTACTTATAAATCCGGGAACTTCCGCAAATGCAAAGCAGTATTGTGACATTGTAAAATCAAAGTCACAGTACAGGTCTCTTATAAAGCTTGCGGGCAAGATGCAAAAAGATGCTTACGAGGCAAGTGCGGGAGTAGAGGAGATAATGGGAGAGGCGGAACAAGGCCTTTTCAAACTTTCGGAAAATATCAGCTCCGAAGACTTTACTCCCATGCATGTAGCCGTAGCAAGGACAATTGAAAAAATAGAACTGGCAAATAAATCTCAAAACCATATTACGGGACTGTCTACGGGCTTTATAGAATTCGACAAAAAAACAGCGGGTTTGCAGCCCTCCGATCTTATACTTATAGCCGCAAGACCCTCCATGGGAAAGACTGCCTTTGCCCTTAATATTGCCCAGTATATAGGTACAAAGTTGAACAAGACCGTTGCCATATTTTCTTTGGAAATGTCACAGATACAGCTTACAAACAGAATGCTTTCCGTTCAAAGCGGTGTGGAGGCAGAAAAGCTGAGAAGTGGTGGCCTTACCCCCGATGATTGCGAAAGATTGGCGGAGGCTATGGGTATACTCTCGGACTCCAAAATATTTATAAACGATAGGTCCAACGTTTCCCCGGGTGAGCTTAGGGCAGAATGTGCCAAGCTTCAGCTTGAACATGGGCTTGATCTCATAGTGATAGACTACCTTCAGCTTATGAACTCGGGTTCAAGAAGAGTGGAGTCTACACAGGCGGAAGTTGCTTATATATCAAAGAGTTTAAAAAGTATTGCAAGAGAGTTTAATGTACCCGTGATAGCACTTTCTCAGCTAAGCCGTAAAGTAGAGTCAAGAGAAAATAAAAAGCCTATGCTCTCGGATTTGAGAGAGTCGGGTTCTATAGAGCAGGATGCGGATGTGGTATGCTTCCTCTACAGAGAAGAGTACTACAGCGAAAACAAAGATGAGGCAAGTAAAGATGCCGATGTTATAATAGCAAAGCAAAGAAACGGTGCTTTAGGTACCGTTACGCTGACCTGGCAAGGTAAATACACAAGATTTGCCAATAAAGAATATGTGTATTCCGATACGGAAATATCGGAATAAAAGTTTAAGAATATGGATATTATAAAGACTAAAAAATTTAAAATAGCCGCTGTTATAGGTGCTGTTTTGGTGCTGAGTGTAATAGCCTATATCATAGGCTCTTTAACAGGAAAGAAATCGGAGCAAAAGCAAGAGACCACCACACTTGAACAAACTACGAAACAGCGTGTAACGGAGGTATCTACAAAGAGTAGGGAAAGAGTCAGTACTTCATCTACCGTTGCCGAGGTAACGAGGGCAGTTACTACCTTCACTACCACTACAACAGAGCTAACTACGGAAACTACCACTCTTTCATATAACGGCCCTCATGTAATGTCGCCCTTTGAGCATATTCCAAATGAATTTGCTACCGATACTTTTTCCTACAAAGGAGCGAAGATCAAAATAGGCTGTGATATATCGGAGGTCATAGATGCTTACGGCTACCCCGAAAATGCCGAAACGGTGGAAGTACCCGTTGAAGTCCCTGTAGAGGAAATATCTGAGGTGACAGCCGAAACGGAAGAAAACAGCGAAGATGTTTCGGATGTAGGCACTTTTTCGGATGTGGAGTTTGAAAAAACGGGAAGTGACGATATAGCCACCACAAGCGAAACTCTTGTAACGGGAAATATATATTTGTACGATGGTTTTACCGTTTACAAGGACGATTCGGGTAAGGTGGGCAAAATAGCCGTTACAAGTCCCGATATAGCTACTCCTAACGGTATATATCCCATAGGGAAAGAAATTTTTGAGGTTACCGACAGGTTTGGAGCACCTTCTCTTTTAGATGATGATTACAGCCTTTATTATTATCTTGTATCGGACAACAAGTATATGTATTTCGTTTGCCCTAACGGCGTAACGAGCGAATGGGGAGTAGTATTAAGATGAAATATACAAATCCCGTAAAACGGGGCTTTTTCCCCGATCCTTCTATAATAAGGGTCGGGGATGATTATTATATGGTAAATTCTACATTTCAATATTTTCCCGCTATAGTTATCTCCCACTCCAAAGATTTGGTGCATTGGGAGATAATAGGTCATGCCATTACGGAAAATTCATATCTCGACTTGTCGGAGATATTGGATTCAAGAGGTATATGGGCACCCGATATTTCCTATTGCAACGGTAAATATTATATTTTTGCCACATTAAGATATAACTACACCCCCGAGGATAAAAAGCCTATGAGGGTACAACTCGTAATGTGGTCGGATAAGCCCGAGGGACCTTACTCAAAACCCACATTGATAGATGTGGATAATATAGACCCCTCCCATTTTGTGGATGATGACGGTAAACACTATATGGTCATAGCTCCGGGCGTTTGTATAGTACCCTTAAATGAGGACTGCACCGAAAGAACGGGTGAGCCTTTGCAGGTTTGGGAGGGAACGGGAGAAAGATGCCCCGAAGGTCCCCATATTTTTAAAAAAGACGGCTACTACTATGCTCTTGTGGCAGCGGGTGGCACAGGTTACGGCCACGGTATCGTAATGGCAAGGAGTAAAAATATAGAGGGTCCTTATGAAAGTTCCCCCTATAACCCCATACTTAGGCAGACAGACGAAAATGCTCCTATACAAAGGAGCGGACACGGTAAATTTGTAAAAGCCGAGGATGGCAGTTGGTGGTGTACATATCTTTGTGGAAGACAAAACGAAGGCAAATATACCACATTGGGAAGAGAGACCGCTCTTGATAGGGTACATTGGTTTGAAGACGGCTGGTGCGTGGTAGGAGACGGTACTCCCTCTTTAACGGCACAGGCACCCGACATACCCCAAAAAATGTATGAGAGTAAAACATATTTTGATTTTAAAGAGAGCATACCATTGGAATTTCAATGGGTGAGAAATCCCGACTATTCCCTTATTGACTTTAAAGACGGGCTTTCCTTAAAAGCAAGTGAAGATAATGTTGACAGTATAAAATGCAAAAACATACTTTTACACAGGGAAGAAGAGCTTAAATATAATGCTTCCTTAAGCATAAAAGCGGATAACTTGGAAGATGCTCACTGCGGTCTTATATGTTACTATTCCACGGTAAGCTATATAAGATTTTCTCTGAAAGAAGGTTTTTTGGAGCTTGTTATAAACAGAAACAGAGGAGAAGAGGTTATAACTCAAAAACCTTTTGAGAAGAAAGAAGTCTGTTTGTGTGTGGAAACGAGAGGTCAAAAAAGAACTTTTTATATAGAAGAGAATGGCAAAAAAGAATACTTTGCCTCTGTGGATAAGTGTATATTCCTTTGCGATGAGGGAGTACCCGACGATCCGAAAAGACACACGGGCACTCTTGTGGGTATGTACATAGTTTCAAAGAAAAACAAAAAAGCTGTAATGAATGTGAACTATTTTAAATACGAAAATATCACGGGTGAATAATATGATTTCCGAAAGAATAGAAAAAGTAATATCTCTTGTCAAAAAGTGTAATTTTGCCGCTGATATAGGTACAGACCACGCATATACGGTTATAGGACTTGTTAAAAGAGGTATAGCAAAAAAAGCCTTAGCCTGTGATATAAGCAAAGGTTCCTGTGAAAAAGCTCGGCAGAACATTATACAAAGCGGACTCTCCGATAAGATATCGGTGCGTTGCGGAGACGGTCTTGATGTTATATCACCCTATGAGACCCCCGACAGCATTATAATATCGGGCATGGGAGGCGAGACCACCATTGATATTTTAAAGAGAGGAAGTCTTGTTTTAAAGAGTGTTGATCAGCTTGTCTTACAACCTCAAAAAGATATAGAAAAGGTAAGGGAGTTTATAGAAAAATCGGATTTTTTCATAGAAAAAGAATTTATACTGAAAGAAGAGGATAAATTTTATATTTTCATAAGTGCCGTAAAAGGCAAGGCGGAAAGACCTTACACCCAAGCTGAAAATTTTTATGGAAGGTTTGAAGAGTGTGGCGATATATTTGCCGAATACATAAATTACGAGTACGCAAAGGTCAAAAACGTTATCGATAACATAAAAGAAAATTCCGATTCAAACCCTCTTGCGATACAAAAGCTTGAACTGTTTGAACTTAAAAGAAAGCTTTGTGAGGAGACTATAAGATGCTTGTAGAAGATATTATAAAAACATTGGAAGAATTGGCACCCCCTGAACTTGCCTTTGGCTGGGACAATGTGGGACTTATGGTCGGAGATAAAAAGAAGAATATTAAAAAAGTGCTTTTTGCTCTTGACTGTACGGAGGAGGTCTTGGATGAGGCTGTAAAAGAAAAGGCTCAACTCATAGTGACCCATCACCCCTTTATATTCAGACCCCTTAAAAATCTTGACTATGAAGCCCCTATCACAAAGAGGATATTAAAGGCTGTAAAAGAGGATATAGCAATATACTCTGCCCATACAAATTTGGATATAGCGCAGGGAGGTACAAATTCCGTACTTTTTGATCTGCTTTCTCTTAAAGATGAAGAACCCCTTGCGGAAGAAAAGGGCTTATATATAGGTAAGATAGGAGTACTTCAAGAAAGTATAAGCTTTAAGTCTTTCATAGAGCTTGTAAAAACAAAACTTCACCTTGATCACCTTACCGTAAACGGTGACATAAATAAAAAAATAAAGAAAATAGGTCTTTGTACGGGCTCGGGTGGAGAATATATATATACCGCTTTTAAAAAGGGATGCGATGCCTATATTACAGGCGATGTAGGCTATCATGATGCACAGCTTGCATGGGAGCTTGGTATTTGCCTTATAGATGCTACCCACTATGCTACGGAGGTGATAGTGGCAAAGGCACTTTCCGAATATGTGTCATCAAAACACAAGAACTTAGAATGTATCGTTTCAAAGGTGAACTCACAGACACTACATATTGTTTAAAAGTTTCACTATATTATTTTACACTTGATTTTACACTATATTATTGTTAAAATACAATACGAGATACTACAACACTTGATATATATTTAACAAGGAGGAACAAAATGTATAAGATCTTAGAAAAGAGGATGCTGACAGACACTATTTTCGAAATGAAAATAGAAGCTCCAAGAGTTGCAAAGGCAGCTTTACCCGGACAGTTTGTGATCGTTAAAACAACACAGAAGGGTGAAAGAGTACCTCTTACTATTTCGGATTACGATGCCGAGGCAGGTACCGTATCCATCGTTACTCAGGCAGTGGGCAAGTCCACTATGGAACTTATGACCTTTGAAGAGGGTGATAGTATCTGTGACTTTGTAGGGCCTTTGGGATGTCCCACAGACCTTTGCACCATGCCCGAAGAAGAGTTGAAGCAAAAGAATATCATTTTTATAGCAGGTGGTGTAGGTGCCGCACCTATATACCCTCAGGTAAAGTGGCTCAAAGCTCACGGTATAGACTGCGATGTTATAATAGGTGCAAGAACAAAGAACCTTATAATACTTGAAGACCAAATGCGTGAAGTCGCAAAAAATGTGTATATTTCCACAGATGACGGAAGTTATGCTTTTAACGGCAGAGTTACGGATCTGCTTAAAAAGTTGGTGGAAGAAGACGGCAAACAGTATAACCACGCCGTTGCCATAGGTCCTATGATAATGATGAAATTTGCCGTTATGATGACAAAGGGCTTGGGTATCCCCACCGTTGTAAGTTTAAATCCCATAATGGTAGACGGTACGGGTATGTGCGGAGCCTGTCGTGTAACAATAGGCGATGAAGTTAAGTTTGCCTGTGTAGACGGCCCCGAATTTGACGGTTTTAAAGTAAACTTTGATGAGGCTATGCGTCGTCAGACCATGTACAGAACACAAGAAGGAAGAGCAAAGCTTAAGTTTGAAGAAGGACAGACACATAAAAACGGCGGCTGTGGCTGCGGAGGTGACAAGTAATGGCAAATCAGATAAATAAGGTAAAAGTTCCCGTAAGAGAACAGGATCCCCTTTTAAGAGCAAAAAACTTTGACGAAGTATGTTTAGGTTATAACGAAGAAGAGGCTGTCAACGAAGCTACAAGATGTCTTGGTTGCAAAAAGCCCTTATGTGTTACGGGATGTCCCGTAAACATAAACATACCCGAGTTTATAGCCCATGTTAAAAACAAAGACTTTGAAGGTGCCGCAAAGGAGATAGCAAAGTTTTCTTCACTTCCCGCTGTATGCGGACGTGTATGTCCTCAGGAAACTCAGTGCGAAGGTAAGTGTGTTGTGGGAAATATGGGAGATGCCATATCTATAGGTAAACTTGAAAGATTTGTTGCCGATTGGTCAAGAGAAAACAATATCGACCTTTCCGACAGACTTGCCGATAACGGTAAAAAGGTGGCTGTTATAGGTGCGGGCCCCGCAGGTCTTACCTGTGCGGGGGATTTGGCAAAAAAAGGTTATGATGTAACGATTTTTGAAGCTCTTCACAGCCCCGGTGGTGTTTTGGAATACGGTATACCCGAATTCAGACTTCCCAAAGAAAAGGTGGTTGCCAAGGAAGTTGAAAACATTAAAAAACTTGGTGTAAAAATAGAAACAAATGTTATTATCGGAAAGACGTTAACAATAGATCAGCTCTTCGACGAAGAGGGCTTTAATGCCGTTTTCATAGGCTCGGGTGCAGGACTTCCCAAGTTTATGGGCATACCCGGTGAACAGGCAAACGGTGTACTTTCCGCAAATGAATTTTTAACAAGAGTAAACCTTATGAAAGCCTATGACGATGATTACGATACACCCGTATCAATAGGCAAAAAGGTTGCCGTTATAGGTGGCGGAAATGTTGCCATGGATGCGGCAAGAACAGCTTTAAGACTTGGAAGCGAAAGCCATATAGTATACAGAAGAGCTCTTGAACAGCTTCCCGCAAGACAAGAAGAGGTACATCACGCCAAGGAAGAGGGTATCGTTTTTGATATCCTTACAAATCCCACGGAAATACTTGTAGACGAAAACGGTAATGTTTGCGGTATGAAGTGTGTTAAGATGGAGCTTGGAGAACCCGATGAGAGCGGAAGAAGATCTCCCGTTGTTATAGAAGGTTCGGATTTTGTTATGGAGGCAGACACCGTTATAATGAGTTTGGGAACCTCTCCCAACCCTCTTATAAGCTCCAATACCCCCGGACTTGAAGTAAATAAGCGCAGATGTATAATAGCCGAGGAAGAAACGGGTAAAACCACAAGAGACGGCGTATATGCAGGTGGAGATGCGGTTACGGGTGCAGCTACGGTAATACTTGCCATGGGTGCAGGTAAAAAAGCGGCAGCCGCTATAGATGAATATCTTTCAAAATAAGAGGATAAATATGGAAGAATTTATAAAAATGACCGATGAAAACGGTAATGAGTACGAGTTTGAATTTCTTGACTATGTAAGGTATGAGGGCGAGCATTATGCCCTCATGCTTATGCATGGTGAGGATAGCGGAGATACTTATATCTTTAAAGTAACCGAAAAAGACGGTGAGGAAGAATATGAGTATATAGATGATGCCGTTGCAGATGCGGTTTTTGATAAATTCAGAGCCGAATCCGGAGATTTTTACGAATTTGAAGGGTGATTGGTATGGCCGAGGGCAATATAAACGTAGGTGAGTACGGAGAAGTTATAGAAAAGAAAAAAGATATGGTGACTGTTAGGCTTGCAAGAAAGGAAGCATGTGCAAAGTGTGGAGCCTGTGCCAACGGCGCAACGGGAAAGGAAATGCTTATAAATGCAAAAAACCTTTGCGACGCCACGGTAGGTGACACGGTTTGTGTGGTGCTTGATAATGCGGATTTTATAAAAGCTACCCTCATAATGTACGGTTTACCTTTTTGTGCTTTTCTTATAGGTGTATTTTCGGGATTTTTCCTGGGAAAAGCCATAGCCGAAAACTTTGCCGAAGTTATAGGTTTTGCTCTCGGCATAATACTTGTTATGCTGGTATATTTGTGGATAAAAAGTATGGAGCCTCATTGGAAAAAGGGAAACTACATTCCAAAGGCGGTAAGTAAAAAATAAAAGAGAGGGAATATATTATGAGCGATATTTTTTTTAAACATAAGGAAATAGAACTTACGGAGCTGGTCAAAGGAAAAAACTACAGAAGAGTACTTGCCCATAGTGACAGTGTGATGATAGTTGAGGTCATTTTCGAAAAAAATGCCGTAGGTGAGCCTCACACCCACGAACACGAACAAATATCCTATGTGCAAAGCGGTGAGTTTGAATATACGGTAGGAGATGTTACAAAGACCATCACCATAGGAGATTCCGTATATATCCCTTCTAATATAATACATGGTTGCAAGCTTTTATCCGACCATGGAGTTCTTATTGATGTATTTACACCGGAGAGAAAAGATTTTCTTTAAGCTTTATCAAAAACTTTATCAGGTATGAAAAAGAATAAAGACATAACGCATGTATACTATGTCATACTGCTTATAGCCGCCTACTTTATGTTTTGTTTTGTAGCTACAATGACTTGCAGAGGATATTTTTATTCTCAACAAAAAACAAAGCTTACGGAGGAGGCTGAACAGATAGCAGGTGTATTGTCTGCGGATATACTCGATAACGGGCAAATAGATATAGCAGGCTTTAGAACAGACATAGAAAACCTTAACAAATATACAAAAATTTCCTATATTATCACAGGTCCCAATTTAAGGATATACAAATTTTTGCCTAACAGCGAAAAAAGTGCCGAATTTTTAAGCGGTGTGAATGTAAACGAGCTTATAAACGGCAAAGTCGGAGAGTATAAAGGAACATTGGGTGTTTCTACCTCGCCCAATTATTTTATAGCTTATCCCCTTATAAAAAACGATGTTACTATATTTATATTTGTATATACGCCTATAGTGAGTATACAGCTTAGCATATTTTATGCAAGTTTGCTTGTGTCCATGGTTCTTTTTATGGCTTTTCTCATAGGATACTATCTTATAACGGTATCCATGGAAAAATCACAAAAACCCATAAGAGCCATGAATGAGGTGGCAAAGGCTCTTACAGAGGGAGATTACTCCAGGAGAGTGGAAATAATACAGGGTAATAGGGAAGTTGCCCAGTTATGTCAAAACTTTAATATTATGGCGGAAAGTCTCAGCAAACAAGATGACTTTAAAAATGCCTATATTTCAAATATTTCTCATGATATTCGTTCTCCTCTTACTACCATAAAGGGTTTTGTTGAGGCTATAATGGACGGCACGGTGCCCAAGGAAAAAGTAAACCACTATTTAGAGGTGGTATACAACGAGGCGGACAGATTAAATAAACTCGGTTCCTCCCTTTTGGAGCTGAGTAAAATGGATCTAAATAAAAAAGAACTTAAAAGAGAAAGCTTTGATATTGTGGAGTTTATGCGGGATTGTGTCGATTCCGTGGAAGATAAATGCAGACAAAAAAATATAACTATCGAAACCGACTTTTCCGATGAAAACATATATATAAATGCGGATGTTGAGAAAATGCAGAGGATATGTTATAATCTTGTGGATAACGCCATAAAGTACACAAACAACAACGGCAAAATAAAGGTCTGCGTTTATACCACAGACTACAAAAAAGCGGTCATATCCGTTGAGGATAACGGTATAGGTATATCCGAGGAAGATCAGAAGCATATCTTTGAAAGATTATATAAAGTCGATAAATCCAGAGGCGCAGACAAAACAAGCGTAGGCTTGGGTCTTGCTATTGTTAAAGAAATGATAGAGGCTCACGGAGAGACAATATCGGTCATAAGTCAAAAGGGCAAGGGGTCAAGGTTTGTGTTTGAAATGCCGCTGGATACTTATTGAAATTAAAGGACGGTATTATGGAAGTTGGAATTATAGGGTTGGGTCTTATAGGAGGCTCCCTTGCAAGGGCTTTAAAAGCTACCGTAAAATGTAAAATATATGCTTATTCCAGGAGAAAAGAACCTCTTGAAAAGGCGTTTGCAGATGGTAATATAGATGCATACAGCACAGAAGAGATGTCTTTGTTTAAAAACTGCGATGTTATATTTATATGTGTAGGTGTGGAGCTTATACCCGAGTTTACAAAAAAACTTATACCCATAATTAAAAAAGGCGCTATATTAACAGATGTAGGCAGTACCAAAGAAATAATATTCAATTCCATGTTGGAATTTAAAGATGTTAATTTCATAGGTGGGCACCCTATGGCAGGCTCCGAAAAAACAGGCTATGAAAACTCCAATGCCCATCTGTTTGAAAATGCTTACTATATCCTTACACCTCCACCCGATACGAGGGATGAAAGTGTGGAGTTGTTATCGGGTATTATAAAGGCTGTGGGTGCAATACCGGTAATTGCCACCCCCGAAGAGCATGACAGTGCGGTAGCCGCCATAAGTCATTTGCCACATATAGTTGCCTCCGCTCTTGTAGCTACCGTAAGCGATATTCCCGATGATAAAGGATATATACACAATTTTGCTGCAGGAGGTTTCAGAGATACCACAAGGATAGCAGCCTCCTCTCCCTCTCTGTGGAATGGTATATGCGGCGAAAACAGAAAAAATATAGTTTCCGTGCTTAAACTTTTTATAAAAAATACCGAAAAAGCCTTGGAACTTCTTTCCTCCGAAAAAGATATGACGGAATTCTTTGAAAAAGGCAGTAAGTACAGAAAGACATTTAATTATAAAATGCCCGCCAAGGATGCGGAACTTTCCATTTTTGTGGATGTGGCGGATAAGCCCGGAGCAATAGCGTCGGTTTCTGCCATACTTGAAGACATAAATATTAAAAATATCGCCATAAGGAACAGCAGAGATTATTCTTTGGGTGCCTTATCCATAACCTTCGGTACCCCCGAGGATAAAATAAAAGCAGCAAAGCTTCTTAAAGAAAAAAACTATGTTGTTAGCGGAAATGACCTAACAGACATACAGTAAAGGATAAAAATATGAATATAACAGTATCTACCGCAAAAAATATAAATAAAACATTAGCTGTACCGGGAGATAAGTCTATATCTCACCGTGCGGTAATGTTCGGTGCCCTTGCAAAGGGAACAACGGAAATAAAAGGTTTTTTAATGGGAGAGGATTGCCTCTCTACCATAGATTGTTTCAGAAAGCTCGGTATTGAGATAGAAGTGGAAGATGAGTGTGTAAGGGTTTGCGGTAAGGGCTTAAGAGGGCTGAAAGCACCTTCTGAAGCACTGTATGTAGGCAACAGCGGTACTACCATAAGGCTGATAACGGGTATTCTTGCCGCTCAAAATTTTGATACTCGTATAAGCGGTGATGAGTCTATATGCAAAAGGCCCATGAACAGAGTTATAGCGCCTCTTTCAAAGATGGGTGCAAACATAGAAAGCACAAATAACGGTTACGCTCCTTTAAATATAAAGGGTAGCCAACTTAAAGCTATAGACTACACATTGCCCGTTGCAAGCGCACAGGTTAAATCTTCGGTCATTCTTGCAGGTCTTTTTGCACAGGGGCAGACTATAGTTAGAGAGCCCGCACCCTCAAGAGACCATACGGAGATAATGCTTAATTATTTCGGTGCGAATATCAAAAATGAAAAGGGTGTAATAGTATCCGCACCCGTAGAGGAGCTTTACGCAAAGCCTATAGATGTACCGGGGGATATATCCTCCGCAGCCTTTTTTATGGTTGCGGGTCTTATTGTGCCGGGATCTGAAATAGTTATTAAAAATGTAGGTATAAACAAGACCAGAACGGGTATAATCGATGCCTTGAAACAAATGGGTGGAGATATATCCGTTGAAAACGAAAGAAATACCACGGGTGAGCCTATAGGAGATATAAGAGTAAGATACTCCGAACTTAAGGCTATAACCCTTGAGGGAGATATCATACCTCGTATGATAGACGAGATACCCGTATTTGTGGTAGCTGCCCTGTGTGCCGAGGGTACTACCGTAATAAGGGATGCCACGGAGCTTAAGGTAAAAGAGTCCAACAGGATCGTTACCATGATAGAAGAGTTAGGAAAAATGGGAGCAGAGCTTAGTGAGACCGAGGACGGTATGATAATAAGCGGAAAGCAGAAATTAAAGGGTAATACCGTTTATTCCCATTTAGACCACAGAGTGGCTATGAGCTGTGCTGTGGCTGCTCTTATAGCAGAGGGAACTACAACCATAACAGAGGCGGAGTGTGTAAATATTTCATTCCCCGACTTTTTCGAAGTACTTAATAAAGCAGTAAATGATTAAATGATTAGAAGGTGATTTTATGGATATCTCGGTGGGTGAATACGGTGATTTTAAAAATATAAACGATGCCCTTGAGTCCATAGACTATCTTCCCACAGAATCAGAGCCCGTAAATATACATATTTCAAAAGGTCGTTATGTAGAGGTTTTAAGGATAAAAAAGCCTTATATACATCTTTTGGGCGAAAATGCCGAAAGTGTGGAGATTACATTTGACAGAGCCAACGGACACGGGGATACCGAAAAGGACTTCGGAACGGAAGAAACGGCAACTGTTCTTGTATGCAAAGAAGCAACGGGTTTCTATTGTGAAAATATAACCTTTACAAACAGCTACAATATAGACAAAAAAAGAAAGCAAGTCCAGGCTGTGGCTTTTGAGTCTGCGGCGGATAAGGTAGAGATGTATAACTGCCGATTTTTAGGTAGACAGGATACATTATACCTTAGAGGAGCAACAAAAGGTCAGTATGAAAACAGTGCCTATCCCGCAAGAATAGCTGTTTCGAATTGCTATATAGAAGGTACCGTGGATTTTATATTCGGAGATGCTACCGCGTATTTCAAAGATTGTGTTATTAAAATATACAATAATAAAGGTGGGCATTATACTGCTGCAAATACTACGATATTTAATATCGGATATGTATTTGACAATTGCAGGCTTGAAAGCCAAAGTGAAGAAGGAAAAATTTTTGATTTGGGAAGACCTTGGCAGTGTGATGAAGAATATCCTTACAATGCCTCCCATACCGTATTTTTAAACTGTTCTTTTCCCAAAAACATATTAAAAGAACGTTTTACAAAATGGAGTGAAAGTACACAGGAAACAAAAATAAGATATTATGTGTACAATAACACCGTAAAGGATGAAAATGAGGCTGAAAGTCGCCAAAAAAAGAGATATGTAAAGGAGCTTACAAAAGATGTGGCGCTGCTTTACAATCCGCAAAATATATTTTCGGACTGGATACCTCTGCATTTTAAAGATGAAAAAGAATTTGTTAAAGGTGTTTGCGATATAACACTTAACAAATATGAAATAGGACTGCCTGTTAATGAAAGTTTTCTCTTACGTACCAATTTACTCCCCGAAGGGTGTGAAGAAGAGGTATTTTACAGAAGCTTAACCCCAGATATCCTTACCGTGGATAAAAACGGAAAAATAACTTCTGTTGCAAAGGGAGAAGGCTTGTGCAGGGCAGAAACCAAAAACGGGCTTTATGCGGATGTACTTGTACATTCTTTGCCCGAAAGAACTACCATACCCGAAATAGAGTCCTCTTTAATAGAATACGATAAGCTCGGTAATACCTTAAAGCTTGAATACAAATACAAGCTTGATGAAGATAACAAAAAGGATAATGCCTTAATAAGATGGTATGCGGAAAATAACGGTAATATATTTGTACTTAAAGAAGGCAGAGGAAAGCATTATAAAAGCTATGATATACGGGAAGAAGATGCTTCCTGTACAATAAAAGCGGCTGTATTTCCCGCTACATACACCACCTACAAAGATTTGGGAGCTATGGAGGCGGTGAAGGGAGATTATAGTGTTCCCGAAAGCGATAAAAAAATATACAGAATAGGTTTTAGATCTTTTCCCGATAAAAATGTATTGTATGGAACATGGAAAGGTATTGATCATCCTCTTTTGAAAGTAGATGAAAATAAAGACAGCTTTTTTGCATGTTTAAAAGAAAGCTTTGAGAATGTGAGCTTTAAGGGGAGATTTAGGTTTAACCCCCTTATGAACGGTCTTACGGAAGGTTCTTTTGATATATATACCAATTACGGTGATGAAGAGTACCTTAGGTTTTCACTTAAAAGAGGACAAAACAGAAAAAGTCTCAGAATATATATTTACCAATATATATCGGGAGAGTTAAAGCTTATAGCAAAGGATGAAAACACACTTAAGAACAAATTGCAGCAGAGTGCGGGAGAAAAAAATCCGTATTTTTTCATAACAATAGAAAAAAAAGGAGAAAAAGCTACCATAGAACTTGAAACCGATGAAGGCAAAAGTGTTTATATGAGGCTTACTGCCAAAACAGATGTGGCGAGAGTCGGAAAGGTTGCCTTTGGTTCTTCCATAGACAAGGAAGTTGTACTTACGGATAATATCTCTGTCAGAGAGATAAAAGGATAATTATGAAATTTATATCATGGAATGTTAACGGGCTCAGAGCCTGTGTGGGAAAAAATTTTAAAGATGTTTTTTCAAATCTTGATGCGGATATATTTTCTTTACAGGAAACAAAGCTTCAAGAAGGTCAAATAGACCTTGATACCCCCGGATATTTTCAATATTGGAACTATGCCGAAAAGAAAGGATATTCGGGAACTGCGGTTTTTACAAAAAAAGAGCCTTTAAATGTATTTTACGGTATGAATGAGCCTATACACGATAAGGAAGGCAGGCTTATAACCCTTGAGTTTGAGGATTTTTACTATGTGACCTGTTATACACCAAACTCACAAAATGAACTGGCAAGGCTTGACTATCGTATGCTTTGGGAGGATAGCTTCAGAAACTATTTAAACTCCCTTAAAGAAAAAAAGGCTGTTATACTTTGCGGTGACCTTAATGTGGCTCACAATGAAATAGATCTTAAAAATCCCAAAACAAACAGGAAAAATGCAGGCTTTACCGATGAAGAAAGAGGTAAGATGACAGAACTTCTAAACTCGGGTTTTATCGACACCTACAGATATTTTTATCCCGATAAAGAGGGAGAATACAGTTGGTGGAGCTATAGATTCAAAGCCAGAGAAAAGAATGCGGGATGGCGTATAGACTACTATATTGTAAGTATGGATCTTCAAAACAGGCTTAAAGGAGCCAAAATACATACGGATATTTTAGGATCCGATCATTGCCCTGTAGAAGTTGAGATTGCGGAGGCATAAAATAATGAATATCGTTTTGCATTGTCCCGAAATACCTCAAAACACAGGCAACATCGGTAGGACCTGTGCCGCTACGGGAACAAAGCTTCACCTTATAGAACCCTTGGGTTTTAAGATAACCGATAAAAATTTAAAAAGAGCGGGTATGGATTATTGGTACGACCTTGATGTTAAATATTATGATAACTACGAGGATTTTTGCCGAAAAAACCCCAATATAACAATATACTTTGCTACCACAAAGGCACTTAATACTTATAGCGATGTTAAGTATAACGAAGATGATTTTATAATGTTTGGCAGTGAGGGCAGCGGTATACCCGAGGACATACTTATAGAAAATAAGAAAAACTGTATAAGAATACCCATGTATGAAAAATACAGGTCCTTAAACCTTGGCAATTCCGTTGCCATAGTTTTGTACGAAGCCATGAGACAACAAAATTTTAAAAACTTTCTTATGCAGGGACAGTTACATGATCATAACTGGAGTGAAATATAATCGGGAGGCAAATCTTGGAAACACTTATAGTTATAATGCTTAAAAACAAGGAAAGCGGATTTCTTGAAAAGGAATTGCAGACTATTGAAATAGAGGAACATACCGAAAATCTTCTTAATATTTTTGCGGTGGATGAAGAAGACGGAAAAAGGTATCTCCATATAAAGCTCACTACCGAAAATGAGGTAAAGGATTGGGAGTATTCTGCCATATATGACTATTACGACAGAGATTGCTTTGAAAATATAGTGGATTTTTCCGATGAAGAGGATGATTATAATCCCGTATGGGAAGTTACGGTAAATTACAGCGAAGAGCCGGAAGAAAACAGAAGGGTGATAAAGGATATACTTTCCCGACACTATGCACAACTTACGGCGGTGTATGATATTATAAAAGATAAAGAGGATGAGTATGTTGATAAGATATAAAAAAACTGTTTTATTGTGCTTTACCGTTCTTATGTTCGGTGTAGGCTGTGCACAAAAGCCCAAAGAGAATATCACCAAAGAAGAAAAGGCTGAGATGGCTGTAGAAGAAGCTATTGAGGCAGCTACGGGTGAGGGCGTTGTAAACTATACCATAGGTTTGTCGGATAAAGAACTTACAGATGAATATAAATCGGAGATAGAGACTCTTAACACGGCAATAGATGATTATTTTCAAAAAAACAAAGCCGCTGACGGTATAGTATCCCTTTACGGCAATATGAACAGACTTTCGGATGATTCGGAAATCACCGTAGACTTAATATGCAATACCGCCAATATTTCAATTGCCAATGATGTTAAGGCTGAAACGGAAATCATACTTGTAAAGCCTCAAGATATAGACCCTTCTTATGAAGGCAAGGGTTTGGCACCTTTTTCTGCCTACAACACAAAAGAAGGTTATTATGTTTCATCGTCGCAGTACGGTGCGAAAACAATGAGTTTTCAGGATTACAGACAAATGAGGATGAATTACTCCTTCGACCATGGTCAGATAAATGTTCCCAAAAAGGGAGATAAAACTTATCAAGATATTATAAAAGCCGTGGCATTTCCCGAACCTTATGATGTAAAGCATATTTCAAATGATGATAAATATGCGGTACTTGTTATAGGGAGCAAGGAAAAAACAGAGGATGTAAGAGAGTTTTTACTTGAATACAGAGATGAAAAATGGCAAGTTCTCATGAAGGAGCTTGAAAAAAGAGGAAATGCAAAACAGGAAGTTAATTTTGCTTATCCCGATGTGGAGTTGGGACTTTTGCCTAAGTACAACATAGCCTCATACAGCAAAAGATTTACTCCCGAGCTTAAAGAAAAGTGTTTAAAGGAATTAGCCGACAGCACAGCTGTAACAGCTGAGGATAAAAGCGGCGATATCTATGTTTGCGATGCAGATGCTTTTATGTTTATAGAGTACGAGAAAACAGGTAAAATATTTGTTGCTCACTATTCCGAGGAAGAAGAACTTTTCGTTCAACCTTGTTCCGATCTTGAAACTGCAATAAAATATATGCTTAAGTTAAATAACGATCCTCCCGTATTTATATGTTTATTCGGCAAGTAAAATGGATAAAAGTTTCAAAAAGGGTATAAATGACGGTATTCCTATAGCCTTGGGATATTTTTCGGTAAGCTTTACCTTTGGTCTTGCGGCTGTAAAGGCAGGTCTTTATATATGGCAGGCTGTTTTTGTGTCTTTATTTTGTCTAACATCTGCTGGACAGTTTGCGGGTCTTGATATAATGACGGCAGGTGGGTCCTGTTTTGAAATGGTAGCGGCGCAACTTGTTATAAACCTAAGATATTCTCTTATGTCTATAGCAGTTTCTCAAAAGTGCGACAACACGGTAACGCTCCCTAAAAGGTTTTTAATAGGCTACGGTATTACGGATGAGATATTTGCGGTGGCTGTGGGGAAGAACAAAAGTGTAAGTAAACTGTATATGTACGGACTTATACTTACACCTGTTTTAGGTTGGTGTTTCGGTACACTTTTCGGTGCTATACTCGGAAATGTACTGCCCGATATACTTACAGCCTCCCTTGGAATAGCTATATACGGTATGTTTATAGCTATAATATTGCCTCCCGTAAGAGACAATAAAAAAATACTTTTTGTTATGGCAATCGCAGTATTTATAAGCTGTATAAGATACTATACACCCGTTAGAGATATTATAACATCGGGCTTTACCGTTATTATAGCATCTGTTGTTGCCTCGGTTTTAGGTGCCGTATTTTTTCCGACGGAATAGGGGAAAGAGAGAACAGGATAATGAAAGGAAAAACAGTTAAAATATTAATAGTTGTTTTATTTTTATTAATAGTTTGCCTTCCTATGCTTTTTTTGCCTGTATTTAGAGTGGAAAAGATCATGATAACGGGCAACAAGATATTGAGTGAGGAAGAAATAAGGCAGTTGCTTACAGATAGTGAGGGTAAAAATATACTGCTTTTTAATACTTGGGGCTCTGCGGACAACATCAAAAAAAATAAATACGTTCAAAGCGCCAGCGTTGAAAGAGCCTTTCCTTCCACTATAATTGTGAGAGTCAAGGAGTATAAAGTAAGAGCTTATGTGCGATACATGGGAGATTACCTATACTTAAATGATGATGGCAGGGTAATAGACGTGTGTCCCGATATGAAGTGGAAACTGCCTGTACTTACGGGTCTTGATTTTCAAAACTTCAAGATAGGTGAAAAATTAAAAGTAGAAAACCGTGTGGGATTTAATACCATGGTAGATCTTTCCATGCTTTTTGAGAAATATTCCATACTATCCGATATCGTAGAGGTGGATATTTCGGATATAACAGATATTCACTTATATGTAGGCAAGATAGATGTGGAGTTTGGCAGTATGGATAATGCCAACAGAAAAATACTTACACTTATAGAGGTAGTAAAAAAACTTGATACAAATGTAGCGGGTAAGCTTAATCTTACGGGAGCTAACGCTTCGTTTGAGTATATAACATAAGGGCACCTCTAAAAACTCATAAATCGTAAAATTGGCTATCTTGCCCGAGTACGTCGTCAATGTCTCTCACCAATGCTCTACATTGGCTTCGAGCCATTTCCTAGTCCTCGAACAAATATCTAAATTTTACTTCAATAGCACTTTTTAGAGCTCCCCATAAGAGTGGTTGAAATCTATTTTTAACTTGACATTTACACTTCTTTAATGTAAAATCGTTGAATAAAATATAACAGCACCGAAAAATCGGGGAAACCCTGTATATTACGGGTGCTTATAAAAAAGGGATGATTTTTTAGTGGATGACTTACCCGGGCAGCTTATCGCCCTTGCGGTAATTATGATAATAAAGGGCATTGTAACGGCATTGTCAACATCGTATTCGGTGCTTAATCTTAAAAAAGCAAAATATATCGCAGAAGGAAATACTCAGCTTAACAGTATTTTGGAAAATGCACAGAAAAAAATAAATGCTTTCAGCATTGCAAATTCTCTTATGGCTGTTGTTATGGGATTTATACTCTCCATGAGTCCTTTTCAGACTATGACAAGGGTATTTATGGATATTCAATCGGATACTCTGCTTGCTATGTGGCTTTCCGCTGCGGTAATTATAATAGTTGCAACTCTGGTTTATGCGGCTGTGGGTATACTTATACCTAAAATGCTTGCAAACAGATACCCCGATGTTATTGTTAAGAAGCTCAATATCGTAACCGTTGCCGTGTGTATCGTTTTCAAACCCATTTCCCTTGTAATGGATCTTCTTTATGTTCTTCTTTCAAAAACCATGAAAGATAAACCCGACAGTGAAGAAGATGTCAGTGAAGAGGAAATACTGCTTATGGCAGATATGGGCAGTGAACAGGGTACCATAGATGAACATGAGATGGAAATGATAAGCAATATCTTTGAGTTTGACGACAGGACCGTAGGTGAGATATGTACTCACAGAAAAGATATTGTGGCATTGAGTGAGGATGCAAGTATAGATGATATAGTTGAAATGCTTGCTGATGAAAAGTTCTCTCGTATTCCCGTGTACAGAGAGGATATAGACCACATTACGGGTATTCTCCATGTAAAAGATTTTATATACAAGATACTCAAAGAAGGAAAAGAAAACTTCAGCATATCTTCGATCATAATGAAACCCTATTTTGTTCCTTATACCAAGAAAACGGATGAGCTTTTTTCGGAAATGCAAAAGCGTAAGATACATATAGCCGTTGTTACCGATGAGTATGGAGGTACAGAGGGTATAGTAACTATGGAAGACCTTATAGAAGAGGTCATGGGTGAGATACAGGATGAGTACGATGTTGAAGAAGAACCCGAGATAGAGCATATCGAAAAGGATACTTTGAGAATTGAGGGAGCTACTTTAATAGAGGATGTTTCAAAGGAACTTGAAGTTGATTTTCCCAAGGATGAATATGAGTCTTTGGGTGGTTTTCTTGTAGGTATGCTTGATAAGATACCCGATGAAAAAGATGAGGGTGTCGAAGTTGAATATAAAGGCTATGTTTTCAAAATAGAAAAAGTTGAGGACAACAGAATAGCCAGTGTTACCGTTCGTTCCGTAGAAAAGAAAGAACAGGAAAAAGAAGCTGTTTAATTATGAGCCGGCCGGATGATCGCACTCTTACAGAGTGAGGAAAGTCCGAGCTCCACAGAGCAGGATGCCTGATAACGTCAGGTGGAGGCGACTCCAAGGAAAGTGCAACAGAAATAAACCGCCGAAGTATTTCGGTAAGGGTGGAAAGGCAGTGTAAGAGACTACCGCGAAAGTGGCAACATTTTCGGCTCTGTAAACCCCATTCGGAGCAAGTTCGTATAAGGTGTTACGGTTGCTCGCCAAGCCTTAGGTAGAGAACGCATGAAAGTGTCGGCGACGACACTTCAAGATAGATGATCGTCCAAGACAGAACTCGGCTTACAGACCGACTCATAATTTTTACGCAGACAAAAGTCTGCGTTTTTTATTTTTTACCTATTGACCGGTATATGCAAAAATGATATAATCAGCTTTGTTGTGTTGTAACAAAGATACAGATAAAACCGTTAATGTATATTAAGGAGAAAAAAGTGGCAAAGAAAAATAAAAATATTTCAAAAAAAGATACAGAAAACAGTATCGATATAAATAAAGATAATAAGGAAAATATCACTCAGACATCGGAAAATACCGAGAAAATAAAGACGGATCTAAAAACTTCCTTAGCCTCACTTATAGCTAAAGAGGGAAAGAGGATCTCATTTCTCTTCGGCTTTGTTTTTATAGTAATATTGGCTCTTCTTTTTATAAAGCAGAATTTTGTGCCAATGTCTTTCGGCAGTGGGGATATTTCCTCAAACTATAACAATGGTGCTACGGAAATTAAAAATGAGCCCGAGTATAACGGAGTGTTTACCTACGGTCCTTATATCAGCCTTAACAGTGGCACATACAAGCTTACAGCTCTGTATGAATCGGATGTTGATATTGAGATACAGTGTACTAGAGATTACGGTGTTAGAGAGTTGGCAAGGGATGTACTTCCTGCGGGTAAGGGCAAGCACAGCTTCGAATTTAAGCTGGGAGAAGATATGAAAGATAAGTCTTTTGAGGTAAGGACAGCCTACAGAGGTCACGGCTCTTTTGCTTTCAAAGGCTTTACAATAGAAAGTACCGTTTCAAATAATTATGCTGTAGTATACATATTATCTTTTGCTATACTTGTAGGCCTGTGTTTTTATGTTTTCTCCAAAAACACACAGCTTCTTATGGGAGCAATACTGTATTTGGGGCTTATACATGTTTTCCTTTTTTCTTCGGCCGCAAGAAATCTACTGTATGTATTTGTAGGCTTTTTGGTGTACTCGGCTCTTGTTTTCCTTGTAGGTAAAAGTACATCCTTTGTAAAGAAGAACATAAAGAATGCAAATATAAAAGAAGAGCTTGCATTGGGAGTATTTTCCTCCTATATTGCATCTTCTCTGATAGCTGTAAAAAACAACTCCATAAACATAGATACCATTGCATTTATAAACAATGTGGATGTACCTCTGTTTTTACTTATAGCGGCTCTTATATTTAATGTGCTTTTATTTATAAGGCTCCTTACTACGAAAAAACAGCTTGTATACATTTTTTCGGAGATAGTTGTTATTATATTTGCTTTTATGCTTATAACTCATAACAACAGGAGTATATATTTTACGGCAGGTATCACAGCGCTTGTGGGTATCTTTACCTACTATCTGTGTCGAAATGACAATTTAGGTATGGATAAGATAAAGATAAACGATAAAGTATCCTTTGGGATAGTTGCTTTGGCTTATCTTATATTTGCGGGTGTATTTTCCATAGCTACCGTATACAGATATAAAACTTTCGGAGCATCTAATTTCGACTTCGGAATATTTGCACAAATGTATGAAAATATGGCAAAAACAGGTATGCCTGTGACCACGGTGGAAAGAAATGAACTTATGAGTCACTTCTATATCCATTTTTCGCCTATATACTACATATTGTTGCCTATATATTTTATATTCAGGACACCGGAAACATTACTTGTGTGTCAATCTTGTATAGCGGGAGCGGGAGTTTTCCCTTTGTATTTGCTTTGCAAGAAAAAGAACGAAGGTAAAAATCTTCAAAATATACTTATAAGCTTAACATTCTTGTGTTTACCCGCAATTTCGGCACCACTTTATTATGATTTTCATGAAAATGCCTTTTTGCCACCCATGCTTTTATTTATGCTTTACTTCTTTGAAGTAAAGAAATATAAGCCTATGTATATATTTATGGTCCTTTCTCTTTTTATAAAAGAAGATGCCGCCATATATGTATTTGCCATAGCTTTGTATGAAATATTTGCCAAGAAGGAATATAAACATGGTATTATAGTATTTCTTGCTACGGGGGTTTACTTCGGTGCGGTAATGGCAGCTATCGCCCACTTCGGAAAAGGTCTTATGGACTCCCACTACGGAATGTATTATCTTTCGGGAGAAAAGGGCGTTGTAACGATGTTTAAGAATATGGCTCTTGCTCCCGGGCTTGTGCTAAGCACCTGCTTCAACGGTGATACTGTAGAGTTCTTGCTCTATACATTAGGGGTATTGTTATTTGTTCCTCTTCTTAACAAAAAGATATGGAATTTTACTCTTATAATCCCGTTCTTACTTATAAACCTTGTAACAAGCTATTCTTATCAGCACCAGATTGGTTATCAGTATGTTTTCGGTACGGTATCTCTTTTAATGTATTTGTACTGTTTAAACATAGAAAATCTTTCGGTGAAGATAAAAAACACGGTTATAATAACGGTACTTGTTGGCTCTGCTTTAAGCGTATATACATATAAGGGTGATCTTTTCTATTCAAAGAAGGCTTATGATAACAATCCCGAAATATATGAGAGTAACGAAGCTCTGCTTAAGAGAATACCTTACGGTGTTTCCATAACAAGTGAGACCTTCCTTCTTCCTCATCTTGTAAAACATGAAAAGTTGTATATGTACAAGTATGAAGATGAGTTTACGGATTATTACGCTATGCAGAAAAACGGTATGGAAAACTATGAAGGCTTTACGGACCGGTTAAAAGCTATGGGTTATACCCTTGAAGCCGAAAATGCCAGAATAACGATTTTCAAGTCCCCGACTGCACCTGCTTTAAATTAAACTTGCATAATATAAAGAAGTGTGGTAAAATAAGTAAACGATTATTTTTTAAGGAGGTAATTACAGTGAAGCACATTAAGACTTTAAACACAAAGCTTCTTCAAACAACTTCCGCAAAAGGTGGCTGCGGAGAATGTCAGACATCCTGCCAATCAGCTTGCAAGACTTCTTGTACAGTTGCCAACCAGGCTTGTGAAAACAAATGATCGTAATCGAGCTAAGCCTTTGGCTTAGCTCGGTTTATGTAGAAAGGAAATTTTATTTATGATACACAAATATACTATGAACGGCTTGTATATCGTTCTGGATGTTAACAGCGGAGCGGTTCATATAGTTGATGAGATAGTGTATGATGTCCTTGACTATTACAAGGATAAAAGCATAGAAGAAATATATTCTTTGCTCTCAAAGTATACAAAAGAAGAAATAGATGAGGCATATAGTGAAATATCCCAACTTGAAAAAGATAATACTCTTTTCTCAAAGGATATATACGAAGAGGTCATTGATAAAATAGACAGAAGAAATCCCGTTGTAAAGGCTCTTTGTTTGCATATTGCTCATGATTGCAATTTAAAGTGCAAGTACTGTTTTGCCGAGGAAGGTGAATACCACGGCAAGAGAGAGTTGATGAGCTTTGAAGTGGGAAAAAAAGCTATAGATTTTCTTATAAAGGCATCGGGTAAGAGAAAAAACTTAGAGATCGATTTTTTCGGCGGTGAGCCTCTTATGAACTTTGGTGTAGTAAAACAAATAGTGGACTATGCCAGAAGTATCGAAAAGGAGCACAACAAGAACTTTAGGTTTACCGTAACCACAAACGGCATACTCTTAAATGATGAGACAATGGACTACATAAATAAAAATATGCACAATGTGGTCTTAAGTGTAGACGGAAGAAAAGAAGTTCACGATAAAATGCGTCCCTGTGCCAACGGTAAGGGGTCCTACGATTTGATAATAGATAAATTTGAAAAGCTTGCCGATCAAAGAGAACAAAAGGATTATTACGTAAGAGGCACATTTACAAGACACAACCTTGACTTTGGCGAGGATGTGCTTGATTTGGCGAACAAGGGCTTTAAACAAATAAGCATAGAGCCTGTTGTGGCAGAAGACAGTGCCGACTACTCCATAAGAGAAGAAGATCTTTCCGCCATATACCAAGAGTATGAAAGGTTGGCTCTTTCCATACTTGACAGACAAGAAAAAGGTGAATGGTTTAATTTCTTTCACTTTATGATAGACCTTACGGGTGGTCCCTGTATTATAAAAAGAATGGTAGGTTGCGGCTCGGGTACGGAATATCTTTCCGTAACTCCCTCGGGTGACCTCTATCCCTGTCATCAGTTTGTAGGTATGGAAGAGTTTAAAATGGGAGATGTTGACAACGGTGTTGTAAGAGACGACATAAGAGCCGAGTTTGAACACTGCAATATATACAATAAACCCGAATGTAAAAAATGTTGGGCAAAATTTTATTGCAGCGGAGGATGTGTTGCAAATTCTTACAATGCCAACAAGGATCTTATAACCCCCTATGAAATAGGCTGTAAGCTCCAAAGAAAGCGTGTGGAATGCGCTATAATGATAAAAGCCAAGCAAGCCGAGATGCAGAGTGATAGGGAGGAAGCATGAAAATAGAGAAAAAGAATATTATTTCTTTTTCCTTTATATTTCTTTTGGGTGTTTTGATACTTTGTGGCGGAAAAACAAAAAAAGTGCAGGATGCAAAGGATCTAAAGGCAAAACTTTTCTTGCCTCAAGCAATTCCCACCTGCGATGAAAGATTTGTTTCGGGTAGTACGGATAACGATGTCCACCACAAAGAAAAAATAAAAACAGGCATAGATAAAGTCGTTGTTTTTGGCATTTCAAATATACAGAAAACAAAATGTGTTTTTTTAAGCCTGAATAAAAATGTAAATATACCTAAATTTATAAAATTTAAGATCCCTCAAAAGGACAGGGGAGATCCATAATAAATAGGTCTTTAATATATGCTTAATAAAATTATGGAGGAAAAAGAAATTGAAAGCTAAAAGTTTTCTTGTATTATTACTGATGCTGATGATAGCAGGCGGTCTTGCTGCCATATCATATCTTGGTATAGGTGAGACACATCCCAAGGCTACCGCCGCAAGAAATCAAAATTCTATCAGCATGGATGATTTTGAAATGGTATCCGAAGTGGAGACCGACGAAAACGGCGAGACCGTTACGGAGGTTGTTACAGAGGCTCATACACAGATAGCCGTAGATGAAAACGGTGAGGTGGTTACGGGTGAGGACGGACAACCTCAAATGGAGCCCGTAACAGATGCAGATGGTAATGCAGTAGGCGATATAGTATACGAGGAAGATGGTAAAACTCCCAAAACACAGCCTAAGATCACCTACACATACCAAATGAAAGAGACCACTACCGAGGCAACAACAGCAGGCCCCGGTTACGGTAGCTATAAAAACATAAAGCAAGGTCTCGATCTTAAGGGTGGCGTATCCATTCTTTATCAGGCTGAAATAGATACTCCTACCGAAGAGGATATGAGAGCGGCTGTTGCCATGCTCCAAGAAAGAGTTGTATACATGGGCTTCTATGAAGCGGAAGTTTCACAGGAGGGTGTAAACAGAGTAAGAGTTGAGATCCCCGGTGTTGATGATTCGGAGGCTGTTGCAGCGGATATAGGTGCAGCCGCTCACCTTACTTTCAGAGACCAAGACGGCAATGTTCTTGTTGACGGCGAAAATGTTAAGACTGCAGGCAAGGGTTATCAGAACAATCAGTTTGTTGTAACACTTGAATTTGATGCGGAAGGTACCGAAAAGTTTGCTCAGGCAACTCAGGCTAATATAGGCAAGCCCTTAGGTATTTTCATGGATGATGATGAAATAAGTGCACCTAACGTGCAAAATGCCATCACAGACGGTCATGCTATAATTACGGGTAACTTCGACACAAAGAGCGCAGAAGACCTTGCAGCTAAAATAAGAGCAGGTTCTCTTCCTTTCTCACTTAAGGTAATATCTTCTCAGCAGGTAGGTGCTCTTCTCGGTGCAGAAGCACTTTCCACCTCGGTTGTTGCAGGTGCTATAGGTATAGCTCTGGTACTTTTATTTATGCTTATAAGATACAGACTTCCCGGTTTCTGTTCCGATATAGCTCTTGTAATATACACAGGTATCTTACTTGTACTTATGTCGCTTTTAGGTGTTACATTAACACTTCCCGGTGTGGCAGGTATCGTACTTTCCGTAGGTATGGCGGTAGATGCCAACGTTATTATATTTGAGAGAACAAAGGAAGAAATAAAGCTTGGTAAGAGTGTAAAGGTAGCTGTAAAGAACGGCTTTGCAAAGGCCTTTTCCGCTATTTTTGACGGTAATATAACAACACTTATATCCTGTGCTATACTCTTCTGGCTTGGCACGGGTCCCATAAAGGGCTTTGCTCAGACTCTTTCTTTGGGTATTATAGTATCTATGTTCACAGCCCTTGTTATAACAAGAATATTGCTATACTCTTTCATAAATCTCGGTGTAAGAAGTGCTGTTTTATACGGTGGTTTCTCTAAGAAGGAAGAAGCAAAGTTCGTAGAGATCAAAACCGTAGAGCCCGAGAAAAAGGAAAGCGTAAAAGAAAGTTCCGATAACAAGAACAAGGAAGCAAAGAAAAACAACGATAACAAAAAGAAGAAGAACAATAAGGTATCGGATAAAAAGGTAGCGGAAGAAAAGGTTGAAGAGGTTTCAAAAGAAATCGAGACCAAAGAGGAAAAGGTTGAAGAGGTCTCAAAAGAAGCTGAGGTCCTTAATGAAACCGAAAATGAAGCTACAGAGGTTGCAGAGACTGTTGCGGAAGCTACAGAGGAAGAACTTACCGAGGTAGTACCCGAAGATACCGATGACAAGGAGGATGAGTAAAATGCAGATCGTTCAACGCAGAGCTATATATTTTGGCATTTCAATTCTTCTTATAGTTGCAGGTTTTGTTTTTATGGGAATAAATGCCGCATCCGGTAAGGGATTGTTTAATTTTGATGTACAGTTTATAGGCGGTACATCTATGGAATTTACATTAAACGGTGATTTTGACAATAGTAAGATCACCTCTATAGTAAGCGAAGTAACGGGAGAAAGTGCTCCCCAGGTTCAAAAGTTTACAAACGGAAACAAAAAGGGTGTAGCCATAAAGACCAAAACTCTTGAACAGGCGCAAACAGACGAGATAGAAAGCAAAATAAAAGAGCTTTACGAGGTTGTGGGACAGCCCGAGATAGAAAACGTGTCGGCTACGGTCAGCGGTGAAATGGTAAGAGATTCCGTAGTATCCGTTATAATAGCTTGTATTTGTATGCTTATATATGTAAGTATAAGGTTTAGAGATTTTGCTATGGGTGTAAGCTCTATACTTGCTCTTGTACATGATGCTCTTGTGGTATTATGTGCCTATGCGGTATTGAGAGTACCTATGAATAACTCCTTTATAGCGGCAATACTTACCGTTTTGGGTTACTCCATAAACTCATCCATAGTTATATTCGACAGAATAAGAGAAAACAGAACAGCGGTAGGTAGAACTCACTTTGCAGAGCTTGCAAACTTAAGTGTAAAGCAAACTCTTACCCGTTCACTCTTTACATCCCTTACAACATTCTTCACGGTTGCTTGTTTGTATGTTTGGGGTGTTAATTCCATAAAGGAATTCGTACTTCCCATAGCCGTAGGTATCGTGGCAGGTACATATTCATCTGTGCTTATAGCTCCCAATATTTGGGTACTTATAGCAACTGCTATACAAAAGAAGAAAAATGCAGCTATTCCCGAACAGCCTAAGATCGGTCCCGGTAAAAAGAAAAAGAAAAAAGCTGCTGTACAGTAAAAATACGGGGGTGTGGTAAAACACACTCCCTTTTTGTATACGGAGGAGGTATTTACTATGAAAAAAATCTTTGCCTGTTTTGTTGTAACACTGATGTTTTCCACAAATGTTTTGGCGGAAAACGAGTATAGTTTAAATTATTTTAATTTAGGGAAGGGAATAGGTGAGGTTATGACCAAAATAACGGATTTTTTAAAGAATGGGGAAACAATATCCAAGGAAGAGAGCCACAAGGTAGATGTATTGGGACAAGAGTTTATGTATAAGGGACTTAAACCTTCCTATAAAACGGGAGAAACTGTCAGAATTACCTATCCCATGATAGCAACAGACACCGACTATACTTTCTTTTTGGACGATGAATATATTAGGGTGGACTACAGTGAGAGCGAAGGTTTTATAATTTCCTTTACAATGCCCGACAGAGATGTGGTTTTATCCGTAGAGGGAAAAAATACGATGCTCCCTTATAATGATATTATTAAAATACAATAGACTGTATAATTTTGTTTAACATACACTAAAATCTATTTTAAATATTGTGTATATTGTATATTGAAATAGATGTATCTCTATGGTAAACTTAGCTTAAATTAAATGAAGTGTGGCAAACCTGTCGAAAGGCAGGGACGCAAAGCCAAGGGTCTAAAGCTTGTGGGAACAGCCCAAAGCCAAGACAGCCGGTTGCCGCCTGGAAAGGGTGATTGTTATGAAAACAACATTTAGGTTTTATATTTTAGATGCTTTTATTAAGACATTTGGGTTTGCGGTATTTGTACTTCTTACCTTCGGTCTTGTTTATGTATGTTCATTCGGTGCTACGGAGTCCGAGATACAAGCTGCCATTAAAAACGGTATAGCAAAAGGTGAAACGAGTATAGATGTTTCCTCTCTCCAAGCCGATCCACAGCAGGTGGTAGATACATTTAAACAAATGTATATGAACGATCCTTGTATGTATGTGGTTGACGGTAGTGTTTCTTGCAAGTATGTTAACGAATATGCAAGCTCGATAGAAGTGAAATATATTGTATCCACAGCAAGTGAACAGGGATATGACAGTATAGTTTCGGATATAGCTTCAAAAGCTACGGGTAGCGATGTTGATAAGGTAAAGTTTGTACACGATTATCTTATTGAAAATTTCAAAGCTTCTTCCACAGGTTCATCTTCCTACGATCTCCTTGTAAAGGGCAGTGGTAGATGCAGTGCCTACGCTATGGCATACAAAGAGATACTTAATGAGCTTGGTATCGAGTGTGTTACAGCTACAAGTGAGAAGATGGCACATCAATGGAACATGGTCAAGTTAAACGGAAATTGGTATCATGTAGATGTGTATTGGGATAAGAACTATTCCGATCAAATGGGTCAAACAAGAAGAGACAATTTCCTTAAGAGCGATGCTTGCATCACTATACTTGAGCACAGCGATTGGCAGTCGGAAGGAAATGTAAAGGCTACCGATACTACTTATGATTTCGAGTTTTAAAAAGCTACAAGTTCAGCATTTATATAGTTTTGGTATGTAGATAAACTGTCTATATTGAAAGCACGTATTTTTCATACAAACCTCCTAACCCTCACTATTAACGGTGGGGGTTTTCTCTGTTAGAATACAAAGTCACTAATATAAGGTGGATAAAAACAAGGGTTATGAAAATGTGCCGACCCCAAAAAGTTAGACCAAAAATCTAACTTTTGGAGGTCGGTATTTTTATGGCAAAACACACTTTTGAGTTTAAGAAAAAAATAGTTTTAGAATACTTGGAAGGAAAAGGCGGTACGCCGTATCTCTCC
>JAFSVK010000116.1 GCA_017444985.1 Bacillota bacterium | reverse complement strand
TTGAGTATTCCTATGTTTATCGAACAGCATAATACATGTACCTATGTCTGTTGATACAAACATATTTCTCGGTAACAAAATGCAACTATCTATGTAATTTTTGCGTAACAGGTACTTTATGCAGTTTTTGTCCCCTGCATTTTCGGAACCTAACACCGAACAAGGTAATATAAAAGCACACTTATCCGCTTCTTGTAAAGCCGATAATACGAATACATAATTGGCATTGCTTTTTGAGGGCATGGCATCTTGAAATCTCTTTTGCATGGTGGCAAAAGGCGGTATATCCCATTTTAAATTATACGGCGGATTGGATACTAAGGCTCGCAAACTCTTCACCCTTTCTTATGCAGTATGTTTTTGTTGTTGTGTCATTTATAACATCTTTTTGCTTGACTGTAGCATTTGCGTTTCTGAGACATAAATTGAACAATAAGTAGGGAATAACATTTTCGTCTATTTCTTCAAGCTCAAACTCTTTGTCGGGGTGGTCATTCCACAGCTGTATAGTTAAGGCCCCACTTCCCGCACACATATCGATATATGTATCAGCCTCGCCCAGTAGCTTTGAAAGAAACTTTCCCAAACAAGCGGGAGTATAATCTTGTTTTTTCTCCTTCCTGTCTGCCATATAGTATTGATATACCATCTGCAGGTAGTCCCTGCTCAAATCACCCTCTACAAGTTCATAAAAAGCTCTCAACTTTTCTTCTTCGCACTTTATAAGTTCGCTACCAAGCTTGCCGATATCGTCAATACCGAATAAGTCCTTTGTTTTGTCGGTTAATTCTTTTAATTCCATATTTTTCTCCATCAAAAAAGCACCTACTTTAGTAAGTGCTTTAATCCTCTTCAATAGGTTCTTCTATTTCTTTTATCATATCTTCTACCATTTTATCTAAATTTTCATAATCACTTGGATAAAAATGACTGCCTCCGTCTAATAAATCTAAATACTCAATAACAAAAAAGTTTTCGGTATCTTTTTGTTTTCCGTTCCAACTTACCGCATCAATCTCAAATTTTCCTACATTAGAATGATTGAATACATATGTTCCACATTCAATCATATACTCATATTTTTCAGCAAGCTTGCTATTAATCTTTTTTTTCATTTCCGTCAATGTCATATATATAATTTTCCCTCCCGTTTTTTATCCTATAATAAGCTCCTTTGTGATGGCTTCTCTCTTCAGGGTGATATCTGAATGTTCCATCTCCTCCAAAATGAAAACGAAAACCTCCGCCTTTTTCAAATGGAACACTTTTAAAATTTCCTCTTCCCAACGGTTTTACATCGTGCCCTAATCCTTCGAGCGTCTGTTTTAATTCCTTTGGCGTGAATTCTCCTAGTATTGCGTGATTATCAGCAATCCCCCTCACTATTTCCGTTGAATTTGTTGAGGTTAAAGCTTTTTCAAAAATATTTATTAAAACCTCTTTTTTGCCACTGTTTTTATATATTATACCACTCCCCCCACCGTTTTCAACACCTAAATTCTTAAGCCTTTCCACATCTTCCTTGTTAGGCTTCGGTGGTTCTATATTCTTCCTTGCTTCAATCTCTTCCTTTGTTGCCCACTGCTTTGTATGTACATTTTGGCTTTTACCGTCTACCACATACTCCACAACGCAATCGCAATTGGCGTGGCGTCTGTATACGTCTTTGGGCTCTTGGCCGTATTCGTATTTGCCTGCTTTGTTTGTGCACCATTGGCAACATTTTCCCGTTGTGGTTCGTAGGATGTGGGCTTTTACACCAATACATATAACATAAATATATAACTCTTGACAAATAAGCTATAGAGTGATATTATTTTATATAGTGTTTAAACTATAAAACAACCTAAAACGCTATAGGAGTTAATATGAAAAAATTATATTTATTGTTGATGGTTTTAATATTAAGTTTTGTCCTGAGTGCTTGCAGCTCTACCTCGACCGCTGCGGATTACGACAGTCCAAAGGCGGTAATAGAAGCACATGAGGCTATAAATACCGAGTGGAAAAACAATTCCATATATGACGATCTGAAAGGTAAAACTTTTAAAGTAAAAACCACCCAAAAGCTGGATAAAGACAATCCTTTGGGAGATGTGGAAAAGGCTGCTACTTATGATAAAGAAGATCGCAATTGGCTATGCATGCCCTATTCAAGTTTAGATACCGATGTAATGCTTTTTCTTACAAACGAAGAATGGGAAAAAATAAAGTACAATAAAGGCGATACTTTGATTTTAAAAGTTGAAAGTATAATGCAACGCGGAACCCAAAACGGTGGTTTAAGACAGTATTATATTGATGCTATACTTGCCGACTGATAAAATATAGGAACGATATAATATAACAAAGCCTACAAAAAAAGCAACGGACTAACAGATTATCCGTTGCTTTTTTTCATTATTTAGTGTCTGCTTCCTTTCAAAAAAATCCACAGAACCCCCACAAACACTACCATTTACGCCTCAAATATGGTATAATAAGTGCAAGGAAAATATGTGAATTCGTGCTAAAAGCTTGCACTTTGAGGTAATGTTATGTATAT
>JAFSVK010000115.1 GCA_017444985.1 Bacillota bacterium | reverse complement strand
GGACTAGGAAATGGCTCGAAGCCAATGTAGAGCATTGGTGAGAGACATTGACGACGTACTCGGGCAAGATAGCCAATTTTACGATTTATGACTTTTTAGAGGTGCCCTTAAGCTTTTCAAGTATATCACCCATTTTGCTGAGCTTTTCCAATCTGTTGCTTTCGTCGAATAATCCTATTTGTGCCATGTTTGTGTCCTCCCTAAGTTGATGTAGTTATTATACCATATTTAGCGGGAAATTGCTTGACTTTTTAGAGATACCCTTATGAGTATGGGATAATACATGATACTGTCAATGGCATTTAAAATATCGATCATCATCTCTTACCTTTCTTGTACTGTAAACATTGTTCCTTGTTTTCATTATTATACAACATTCCCGCCTGTTTTTCAACGACTTATAATGCAAATTTCACAAACAAACTCCTATATAATGAAATGAAATTGTAATCTATATAACTTGAAAATGTAACTATTAGATGTTAGAATAAGGTTTGTATTATATACACTAAATTCTCAAATACTTTATAAAGGAAGTAATACTATGTCTCGAAGTAAAAAAAATAAAGTTCGACACAGTCTATCCTCCGAAACGAGAGCATTCAAACAAGAGGATATGCTTAAAGCCGCCTCCGGAGCGGAGAGTGTAAGCAGAGAGCAGATAAAGGCTGTATTGGATAAGCTTAAACCCCTAAAGAAAGACGAAGAAGAAAGTGTCTTCTTTGTAAACGACCTTGAAGAAGATCTTCCCGACACCGCCTTACTTGATCTAAACAATTTAAAAAAGGAAAATGGAATCAAAAAGGAAAAATCTTCGACAAAAAATGAGGATTTGGAAGTAAAGGCAGCCGACAGCGCGCTTTTGGATATTCCTTCGGAGGAAGAAAAAAGCGAAACAAAAAAGAGCGAAAAGCAGCCTAAACACTTTAAGAAGAAAGAAAACACCCCCAAGGAAAAAGCCGTTAAAAAAGAGGCAGCAAAAGAAAGCTCACCTAAGAAAAAAGGTAGCGGAAAAGCATTCTTAATAGCGGGTATTGTGGGTGCTGTAGCCTGTTGTTCCTACCTTTTTGTAGGCTACGGTTACTTTTCCAACAGATTTTTTCCGGGAACATTTATAAATGAGTACGATGCTTCGGGCAAAACCATAGAAGATGTAGCGGCTCTTATGAAAGCCGACACGGATAATTATAAATTTACCATCACCAAAAAAGGAGAGGTGATAGATACATTTAAGGGCAGTGATGTGGGCTTAAGCGATGAAAAGCTTGAAGAAAATCTTTCCCAAATATGTACCGCTCAGCATAAGTACGCTTGGCTTAGGTACTTTGTAAAGCCTAAGGAAAGTCATGTTAAAAGTGTAGCGGTATACGATTACGACGATACCAAATTTAACAACACCGTTGAAAATTTAAATGCCGTAAGCCTTCCCACTACCATTGAAAATCAAAATGCAAAGGTAGTTTTTGACGGCGACAGATATGTTATAACCCCCGAGGTACAAGGCGATACCATAGACAAAGCGACTTTGACGGACCTTATTATGAGCGATGTAAAGTCCCTTACACCCTCTCTTGAAATAGAAGGATCAAATGTATATGTAGAACCCGAAATAAAAAGAGACAATGATGCTCTTATAGCCTCTACACAGAAGGTAAACGCATATCTTGACAGACCTATAGTCATAAAAACATTAGGCGCTACCTACCAACCCGGAAATGCTACATTAAACAGCTGGATAGATGTGGATGCTCAGGGCAATATAACAGCCAACCTTGAAAAAATAGGTGCTTATGCCGATACAGTATACAAGAAATATACTACCTACCCTTCCAAAACAAGCAGAAAATTTTACACCTCCCACGGTGACTATGTAACCGTTTCGGGTGGAGATTACGGCAGAGTTGTGGACAGAGATGCCCTTGTAAAGGTTATAGAAGATGTGGTATATGCTACGGATGACGACTTGATAGTTATACCCTTCTCCGTAAATACCGCTATGGGTACCCCCGAAAACGACTTAGGAAACAGCTATGTTGAAGTAGATCTTACAAATCAGCATATGTGGATGTATAAAAACGGAAAACTTGTAGTACAAAGCGATGTTGTTACAGGCTCCCCCGGTGCAAGAGCCACACCTCAAGGCACCTACAAAATGAAGGGCGTATATGCAAATGTTACCCTTGTAGGCGACAACTACAGAACACCCGTTGCAAGATGGATGCCCTTTAACGGCGGTATAGGTCTGCACGATGCCACCTGGCAATCTGCCTTCGGCGGAAACAGATACAGAAACGGTTACGGTTCCCACGGCTGTGTAAACCTTCCCCTTTCTATAGCAAAACAGGTATACAATTACGCAGTAGCAGGTATGCCCGTAATATGTTACTATCACTAAAACACTATAAAACACAACGCCGTATAAAAATACGGCGTTTTTTTGGAGTACAAATATGAAAAAAATATTTTGCTTTATAATACTTGTAATTTTACTTACATCCTGCAAAAAACAAAATACTTCCGTTATTTGGGATGAGGATTTTAAAAATCAAGGCACACTTTCCGTAACCTCAACAAGTATCGATTCGGGTTTTTGGAGAGAGGATATAGGAAAAAACTTCGGTAACCGCACCCCTGAAATAACCTACACTCAAAAAAAAGAGGCTGCGGTATATGTTGTATATATGATAGATGAGAGTGCCAACAATTTTATGCACTGGAAACTTACGGATGTTAAAGGCAATCATCTGCCCATAGGTATAAACGCAGGGGAGTACATAGGTCCCTACCCTCCAAAGGGACAGACCCACGACTACTACATATATGTATTTGCCCTGAAGGAACCATTGCAGGAATACCCCGGCACCTACAACAGCCCTTCTCTTTCAGCCAAAAACATTTACGAATTATTAAATAAAAGCGACAAAGAAAATAACGTTATATCCTACGGATATATAAGTGCCAAATATAAAGCTTGAGTCTCAAAGGGGTGGATCTTCATTTTGAAAAATCCATAAAATCCGTATCCTCTATAGTTTTTAAGCTTGTATCGTAGTCTTCATCTACCGTTATAATATGGGTCCTGTAGTAGTAGGTAACTATTAATCGATTACTTCCTTCCTCTTCAACATAAAGTGAAACGGGAATGTTGTGTTTCAAGCCGTTTTTACAGGCTTTCTGCCAATCAAAGGGTATATCCGCTAAATGACTTACACTTGTTTTAAAATCGGCTAAGGTAACAAACGACCGCCGTGGGCGGGTTTTGATAGCATTGGGGCCTCCTGTATAAATTGTAATTTGTGAGTGTACACCACTTTTATGGTTTTGAACAGTACGGATAGCTCTGCCGGCATAAGTGTTGGTTGCTCGATTGTCAGCCCCATGGGCTTCCTTCCCCTCCCGGGGTGGGTACCTCTCTGATGAAACTCCCGTTGCATCCCCTCCTTTCAGGGGAGGCTTTTTCGTTGCCTAAGGTTTTGTTTTTGTTTCTTACTTTGTTGTCGTTTCAAAATATGTCGTCATAACTTCCCACGTTGCTACATCGACATCTAAGCCTCGCCTGAAAGGAGAGGTGGCAGCCGAAGGCTGACGGAGAGGTTCCACCATGGCGACAAATTTGTAATTATCAAAACCAATGCCTGAAAAATCAATTTTTTCGCTTTAGCTAAAAATTGATTTGGGTCGATAAATTTTGCTCAACAAATTACAATTTGTCAAAGCTTTAGGGGGCTAAATCATTATAAATACAGCCTACCAATATCCATACACTAAAACAGATCCGCCATTTCCTCATGAGATTTGCTATACTCATACCGAAGAAAAGTATCGGTATATAAACTACCTGTATTTACAATATAAAACATATATTCCGAATAGGTGTAGCCACCATGCCAGCCCCTTACTCTGTAGTTAAATCGTATAATTCCGCCTTCATTTTCAACCAAAGTAAAGGCTTTGACACACTTTATTCTTTTACCGAAGGCACGAGAGGTCTTATTGTTAAAATTTATGTTTTTGCCTTTTCTTACGGGCACATATCTGCTTTCATCCAATGAGAACCATATACATTCATACTCTTTGTCATTCTGATTTATTTCTATACCGGGTAGTATCAGTTCAGAAATATTTTCCGTAAATACACCTTTATTCTTTTTTCCGATCTCATTCAGGCGAAGTAAGGTTTTACGGTATAATTCCCCTTTGTTTTTAGTGTAGCCCTTTATTTGCTCTTTAATAGAAACTGCCTGCCTAAAATTTTTTGAATCCGTCAAAGACCTTATACCAAAGCTATCTTGAACATACTCCCATTTATTAAGAAAAACACCCTTCCCCTTCAGCTTCACATCCGATGATAAAGCCTTAGGTTTCCATAGTTTAGCCCTTTCCTCTGCAGATTTTGCATTTCTGCAATCCTTACTCCAGTTTATGTGGATACACTGTATCGCAAGCATCCTTACGCCCCCTTTTTTAAGAGTATAAAAATTATATCTTATAAGCACTATGTTGTCAACATTTCCGAAAAGAACATATTTCTCTCAAACATTGAAAAAAAGCCTACAAAAAGCTTGAAAGTAACACGGTTTTGGTGTATACTGTTACGATAAGTTATTATGAACGTAAAAAACAGGTTATATTTTGAAAGGGTGAGAAAATGAAAGCTTTTGTAACGGGCGGTCTCGGATATTTGGGCAGAAATATATGCTATGCACTTGCGGATAATAATATTGAGGCGGTAGTTATCGATCAAATAGAAGGCTCGGATGATTTTAAGCTTGAAGGTTGCAAATTTTACAAAGCAGACTTTGGCGACATGGCTCATATCAACGAAATACTTGATGAAAACCCCAACATTGATATAGTAATACACAATGCCATGGTTTCCGCTGTGGCAAAGTCTGTGGAACATCCCTATGAGTTCTACAATCAAAATGTGGTAAAATCCATGAAATTTTTCCACAATCTCAAAAAGAGAGGTATAAAAAATATAATATATGCCTCCACCGCTTCAATGTACGACATCGTACCCGGTTTTCTTGTTACCGAGGCATCACCTTTAAAACCCAGAAGCCCCTTTGGAAGAAGCAAATTCATAACGGAAATGATACTTAAGGATTACTGCGATGCCTACGGTATGAAAGTGATCTCTCTCAGATATTTTAACCCCATAGGTGCCGATTACAAAACAAGGCACGAACTTGAACACAAACCCGGTTCCAATATTTTGGAGAGGCTTATAAAGATACTGAACTACGAGGAAAGAGTATTCACGATATACGGTGAGGATTGGGAAACAAGAGACGGCACCTGCATAAGAGATTTTATACACGTATCCGACCTTGCAAACGCCAACGCTCTTGCGGCATTGAACTTTGATAAAGCTTTTGAAAATGCGGGGGGCAAGTATAAAAATTTCCTTCCCCTTAATATAGGCTCGGGTATGGATATAACCGTAAGAGAGTTTATAATGGCATTTGAAAATGTTACAGGAGAGAAAATACCCGTTGTTATCGGGGAGAGAAGAAAGGGAGACATCCCGGGTTCCTACGCAAACTTATCCCTTGCCAAAAGAACTATAGGGTGGCAGCCTCAATTCAGAGTAGAGGATGCTATAATAGATGTCTTGAAATATTATGAATATTGACAAAAAATATGCCCGAAGTATACTGAGGGAATATAACAAAAAAAGCAAAAGAGTGTATTTTTTGCTTATATTTCTTGTGATAACGGAATGTTTTGCCTTTGCCATAGATGCAAGGAGAAAAGACGAGCCTACAAAGGAAAATACGGCACAGGAAGAAGCGGCGGTAGAAAACACGGAAACTACCACATTTAACTCTACGGAAGATGCCACTTCTCAACCTACGAACAACAAAATCACCCCGGAACAAGAAAGTATTGCCACCGACTTCTATTCCAATTCCGTTATAATAGGTGACAGTATCGTTGCAGGCTATGACATATACGCCAAAGATGTGGAGGCTCCCGAATTTTTAAACGGCATAACATTTTTGTCTGCCGTAAACTACGGTACAGAGCACGCTCTTACCGACACAGGCATAAAACCCGAGTATAAAGGTGAGGCAAGAACTCTTGAAGAGTCCTTGAGGCTCATAGAACCCGACAGGATATTTATAAATTTAGGTATAAACGAGCTAAGCGGCGTTGAACCCGATAAAGTGGGTGAAAGATTTGGGCTTTTGGTGGATAAAATAAAAGGTATCTGTCCCAATGCCAAAATATATGTCATTTCCGTTACCTATATAGTAAAGGGCAGTGAAAAAGAAGATTTTACAAACGATATTATTAAAAAATACAATAATTATATCGAGACCAGGGCTCCCGAGTGGGGCGTAACATATCTGGATCTCGCCTCTGTGATGAGTTTCGACGGAGAGACCCTTCCAAGCGAATACTCCTCCGACGGCTATGTACACCACAACAAAGACGGATTTAAGATATGGGACAAATTCCTTGTGAACCTGGCAGTAAACGAAAGCGAGGAAAGTACACTCTGATATGAAAAATATATCTTTTGAGGCAATAGAAAAGTTTGCAAAAAAAACAGGTGAAGACAGGACTGTGGAAATACTTTCAAATGTTCTTTCAAGCAGTGATCTGAAAGAGGTGGTATTTTCAAACAAAGGTCTTGATGAGAGCAAATTTCAGTTTTCATTGGAGGTAGGCACACTACCCGTAACGAATCAAAAGAAAAGCGGCAGATGTTGGATATTTTCCGCTCTTAATGTTTTGAGAGAAAACGTTGCGAAGGTCTGCAATTTGGAAAAATTTGAACTTTCTCAAAATTATATAGCATTTTGGGATAAGTTTGAAAAAATAAACTACTTTTTAAATTCCGTTATACAAACCTCCTCCCTCCCCATTACCGACAGACTTGTGACCTATATTTTAGATACGGGCATACAAGACGGCGGACAGTGGGATATGCTGGTGGGTCTTGTGGAAAAATACGGTGTAGTGCCAAAGTCCGCAATGGAAGAAACATTCCAAAGCAGTAACACTGCCTTTATGAACAGGCTCATAAACTCAAAACTTAGGATCTACGCAAAAAAACTCAGAGAAGAGGCAAAAAACTCCATGGAAAATGCCTATGCTTTAAAAGAAGAAATGCTGTATGAAATGTACTCCTTTCTTGTAATGTGCTTTGGTGAGCCTCCTAAGAAATTTGATTTTGAATATACGGATAAAGAGGGAGTATACCACATAGACGAAGACCTGACACCCAAAGATTTTTACAGACTCTATGTAGGCCTCGACCTTAAAGACAGCTATGTAAGTATAGTAAACTCCCCTACGGAGGATAAACCCTTTTACGAAAACATAACAATAGACTATTTGGGTAATGTTGCCGAGTTTAGAGCGGTGAAATACCTTAATCTTCCCATGGATGAAATAAAGGAGCTTATTATAAAACAGCTCTCCGACGGTGAAATCGTATGGTTCGGCTCTGATGTAAGTCTTAAAGGCGAGAGAAAAAAAGGTATCTGGAGCGATGAATGTTACAACTTTGAAAGGACCCTGGGTTTGAACTTTGATTTTTCAAAGGAAGATAAGCTAAACTACAGGGACTCTGCAATGAATCATGCCATGGTAATAACGGGAGTAAATTTAGACAAAAACGGAAGACCCAATAGGTGGAAAATACAAAACAGTTGGGGCGATAAAAGCGGTGAAAAAGGCTTTTATGTTATGAACGGGGGCTGGTTTGACAGCTTCGTGTACCAAGCTGTTATAAACAAAAAATATTTAAATAAAAAACAGCTTGAAGCCTTGCAAAAAGAACCCAAACACTTTATGCCCTGGGATCCTATGGGTACCTTGGCAGATTAAAGGGGCACGGTTTATGGATTTTTTGTTAAGGATCTTTGGTATCATTGCGGGCATTTTATGTATCGTAGCCGCAAAAGAAGATTGGGATTGGTTTTTTGACTCCCCAAAAGCCAAATTCTTTGTAGATCATTTCGGAAGAGAGGGAGCAAGAAAATTTTACTATGTTCTCGGTGTCATAATACTGGTACTCGGAATATTCATACTGTTTTCGTAATAAAAAATACTGTTGTAATTTAAAATATATTGTAGTATAATCTCACTGGACATAAGAAAGGAGTGATGGTATATGCATACATTCATTTCCATATTATTTTTATTGGGTGTTATACTTCTGGTTATGGAGCTTTTTATACCGGGTATAGGCATTTGCGGAGTTTGTGGGGTTGTTTGCACCATATCCTCTGCCGTACTCTCTCTTATATACATGGAGAACGGTGTGCTTTTTGCGGTATGTGAAGGCGTCGTGCTGCTGGTGGTTATCGCCGTATTTGCTTTCTTTGCCAAAACCTTGGGTCTAAAGGACAAGTTGGTACTTTCGGGTTCTTTCGGTGATGATAAAGCAGGTAATTTAACTTCCTATATAGGTAAGGAGGGAGTTTGTTCCACTCCCCTAAAGCCTGTAGGTACCGTACTTTTTAACAACGAGTACAAGGAATGTTATTCCGAAGGCGACTTCATCAAAAAAGGCAGCGATGTCACCGTTACAAGATGTGACGGCAACAGGCTCTATGTCAGAGAAAAAACACAAAATTAAAAGGAGGAAAATTTTATTATGGAAGGTTTAGTTGCACCTTTAGTTATTGTAATCGTCATACTGGTAATATTCTTTCAGTTCGTACCCTTTGGTTTATGGGTATCTGCTGTAGCATCGGGAGTAAGAGTAGGTTTCATTTCCCTTATAGGTATGAGATTGAGAAGAGTTAACCCCTCAAGAGTAATAAATCCCATCATAAAGGGAACAAAAGCGGGACTTAACCTGAATATAAATCAGGTCGAGGCTCATCTTCTTTCCGGTGGTAGAGTAGACAGCGTAGTTGATGCTCTTATAGCGGCTCACAGAGCAAACCTTGAGCTTTCTTTTGAAAGAGCTGCAGCTATAGACCTTGCGGGTAGAAACGTATTTGAAGCTGTAAGAATGAGTGTTACCCCTAAAATAATCGAAACACCTTGGATCTCAGCCGTTGCCAAAAACGGTATCGAGGTAAAGGTTATAGCAAGAGTTACGGTAAGAGCCAACATTTCAAGACTCGTCGGTGGTGCGGGTGAAGAGACCATCATCGCCAGAGTAGGCGAAGGTATAGTTACAACCGTAGGTTCTTCCGATACTCACAAGCAAGTACTTGAAAACCCCGACTCCATATCAAGATGTGTGCTTGATAAAGGTCTTGACCTTGGTACGGCTTTTGAGATACTCTCTATAGATATTGCCGATGTAGATATAGGCAGAAATATAGGCGCTCACCTTCAGATAGAACAGGCTGAGGCAGATAAAGAGATCGCTCAGGCTAAGGCTGAAGAGAGAAGAGCATTGGCTATCGCTCAAGAGCAGGAAAACAAGGCTCTTGTTCAAGGTATGCAAGCAAAGGTTATAGAAGCACAGGCAAGAGTTCCCGAGGCTATTGCGGCAGCTCTCCAAAGCGGCAACCTTGGTGTTATGGATTACTACAATATGCAGAATAAAGCTGCAGATCTTGACCTTAAAAAAGCTCTTTCAAATATGAACTTTGATGTAAGCGTTTCCGGAAACAAGGGAGATTCAAAAACAGATTCTTCTATTACCGAAGAGTAATATTTAAATGTAATTTCAAAAACAAGTCACTCATAAAGGGTGGCTTGTTTTTATGTCTCTGCGTAGTAAAAAATGTACAAAGTTGAACCTCTACTAAAAATCCATAAATATAACTCTATATTTTTTAGGCAAAAAATAATGGCTATTCCCATCGGAACGACACGCGGGTCGTTCCCTACTGATTGTTAGAAGGTTTTGAAATATTGGCATTGTTATTCTTATTCACCCTATATTTATTTAGTACAAAAGACGGCTTCGAACAATGATCCAAAGCCGTCTTTTTTTGCTCTTTTATGCTTCGCCTTTTCTTGCCTTTAAGTAAAGGGCCACCGTAAGGTTACCGTTTCTTGTTCTTATCTCGTCTATAAATTTCTTGCTGTCTGTATCTTTCTTCAATGTTACATCATAGTTAAGCTCGTATACGGAGCCAAGGTCAAGAGTACCTATTCTTATAAGTTCGCTTGATAAAGCGTATTTTGCTATAATATCATCAAATACTCCCTCAAAGTTAAGGTCCTCGGGTACAAGTATTTTAAGCTTTCTGTAGCGTATATCCTTTTCTCCGAAATGTACCTTTGAAAGTACCACAAGTACAAGGCAAAGGAAAACAGTAAATATTCCCGCATATAAGTAACACTGTACACCACAGGCAAGACCTGCCGCAACGGTAGCGAATATATAAGCTATGTTCTTGGGATTACCGGGTTCACTTCTGAATCTTACCAATGCAAAGGCACCGCTTACGGAAAAAGCCGTTGCAAGGTTGCTTCCTACAAGCATTATTATAATTGCTGCTACTATGGGAACGATTATAAGTGTGTAACAAAAGCTGGGGGAGTAGGTTTCCTTTTCTGCGGTCTTAACGTATGTAAGACTTATGATAACACCCATCACAAAGGCTACAAGCATTGTAACAAGGGCATTTGTAAGAGATATGTTTCCGTTTGTTGTGTATTGAAATAATTGATCAAGCATAGCGCTTTACCTCCTTTTGACTTTCTGTATTGTTATTAGCAATATAGTTTTTATATTCCGTACCGTATTTTGAAAAGCTGGTTTTCTTAAGACCTAAGTCATTTATGATGTGCATAAACCAAAGAGGCATTCTTTCCGAGTACTTTACCTCAAGTATCATTGTGTTCTCATCAAGGAGCTTGTTGCCGAATATACCGTACTCTAAATTTACGTTTTCTCTTCTTGTTATAATGTTTCTGTCAAAGGTCACTCTGAAGGAGTCATCCTCTGCCCCGAAAAATGCCCTTCTCTCATAGGAAAGAAATAATTTCGGTACTGCATTGTACAGGTTTAAAGAATATTGCAACTCTTTCAAAACTTGGGAGTTCATATAAGGCTGTATGTTGGGTATAATGTGAGTTTTGGTAAAACCGTATGCCTCGCTTAAGGTAAGTGTTGATCTTCTCTTATTTACAACACCCTTGTATTTCTTCTTTACCTCCAAAAAAACTTTTGTATTAAGAGAGGGGGTGCCGTAGGAACGAAGTCTTATTTTCTCCTTATAGGGAGGCTTCATAAGAGATGTTCTTATTAAGTTGTTATCTTCCGTATCGTAGTAAATATTACATATCTGGTAAAACTTTCCGTCTTTGCTGTAGCTGTCTACCTTCATTTTATCTCCGAAGGCTTTTACCATTTTCTCATATTGTAACTTTGTTACTATATATTTTTCTTCTACTCTGTTGAATACTTCCGTTGACATATCTGTCATCTCCTTTGTTGTTTGATTACAAAGCTATTATAGTATCAAAAAATTTGATTGTAATTTGAACATAATTAAAAAATAATTAGATGTTTTTTAAAGGTTTTAAAGGTTAGAGGGATATATATTACCTTCATCCCGTCAAACTATAACTTTCCTTGCATCTATAACAAAATTATAATATGATATTTAAAACAGCTTGCACTAAACAACATAGCCTATAGGGTAAAAAATAATGCCACCTTCCCGTAAGGGTTAGGTGGCATTATAATTATTATTTAAAGACCTTTTTCGGCTTTACAGCGTCTGTTTCTGTCATCGACCATACGATCGACAGCATTTATTTTATCAACAACACTTGCATATTGAGCCTTATCGATAATTTCTTTTATTTCTTCTATTCCTTGTGTAATACGGTATTCTATATCTGCAAGAGCATCACTTGAAACGGGATCGCTGTAACGCAGTTTATCCGACAATTTTTCAAGCAATTCCTTTGCATTTTCATCTGTGCAGCTATCACAAAGTGAAGCAATATCCAACCTGAATGTTTTTATTGGCTTTGTGAGAATTTCTTCTTTTGTATCTATATCCGCAATTATATCTCTTGCGTTGTCTGTGCCTATTACTCCTATCAAAGCAATCGCAAGCAACAGAATACTCAAAACCGCACCTATCCAAGCGGGTGTATCTATAAATTTGTTAATTATAAAAATAATAAATGACAATGCGATCTGTACACCCGTATATATCCAACCGATATATGCAATAGGAAAGCCGTATACCTTTGACCTTATATTATAGGTGCTTTTAAAGGCATAATATGTTATACCATACCCAAGACATATGGAAAGAATACCGAATAAAAACTGCCAAATAACCGCCGCATTTACGGTAAAAGGAATTATAACAAACAGCAGTAAAAATACAATAAGTACTATTACATATCCCGCCAAAAGAGATTTTTGTCTTTTATTCATACTTGATAACATATCATTCACCCATCTTTGCGCCACACTCGGGACAGAATTTACTTGTTATGTCTTTTTCTCCGCATTTGCAGTTCCATACTATACTTTCCGGCTTTTTCATACCGCACTCGGGACAAAATTTTGAAGTAATATTTTTCGCTCCGCAGTTGGAACAAGTCCAAACAGCCGGTTTTTCGGGTGCTTTTGCTCCGCATTCGGGACAGAATTTACTTGATATTCCCGATGTGCCGCAGGCAATGCAAGTCCATCCCTCATTTTGAATTGCTTTTTCTGTTTGCGTAGGAGTATTAAATCCCGAAATGTTGTTTATATTAAATCCCCCCGGTGCAATAGTATCGTTTTTATTATACATACCGCCCATTTGTCCCGATAAAGCACCTGTCATATCTTTACCTATCCGAACACCTGTACCCATCATATTAGTGGCAATACCTGCCATAGCACCCATAGTAGCAAACTGCGTTCCTGCCTGCATAGCTGTTCCCGCTATACCGGAAATACTGCCTGCACCTCCGCCGGACGGCTGATTTTCCGCAAAGGATTTAAGCACATCGCCTTGAATAACATCTTTCTGGCTGTAACCTTTTGCACGCATTTCTTCCGCTTCTATTTGTGCGGTCTGTGCTTTTCGTTGCATTTCAAGTTCAAGCCTTAATTTTTCTGCCGCAACATCAGCTTGTGTCTGTGCAAGTTTCTTTTGCCCTGCAAGCTGTGCTTCCAAAATATCCGTCATGCCTTTTTGCTCAACTGTTCCTCGCCTTGCAGTCTCAATCTCTGCTCTGTTCTGCTCGGTACGGATGCTTATATCCTTTTGAGCCTCCATCTCGGCAAATTTAATGTCTTTTCTTGTGGAGATAACGGATTTTTCAAGTGTTGCTTGACGCAGTTTTATAAGAGTTTGTACAACATCATAGCCCATTTCCCCTTTTTCGGGCAGAAGAATGCCCTCAAGCACACATTCCGTTACAGTTATGCCGTAATCATCAAAATACGGTGCTATAACTTGTTTTAAAACCTTTGACAATTCAGCCTTTTGTCTGTCTATTTGCAAAATATCAACATTATTTTCCGCAAGAATATCCGCAAGTTTTGATGTAACACTGACCTGAACGGCAGAACGGAAATAATCCCTTATATAGTTCTGTGTACCCATGCCATCAAAAGTTTCAAATCTGTCTAATCCCTGTGTAGTGCCCACAAGTTTTAAAAGTATCTTTCGGGAGTCCGATACTCTGAAATTAAACATACCTCTTGCACCAACGGAAACAGCCGCGTTTGATGTAGGCTCTATGTATGTTATTTTATCGGGTGTACCCCACTTGAAAGCCATTTGTGTGGCTTTGTTTATAAAATACACTTCCGAATGAAATGTTTTCTCCGAATTGCTTGGTAATTTATACAATTCCTCAAGTATCGGTAGTTGCTGTGTTGTAAGAGTATATCTTCCCGCACCAAACAAATCAAGTGCACGACCGTCTCTGAAAAATATTGCTTCCTGACTTTCATGAACAATAAGCTGTGAGCCTAAATTAAAGTCCTCTATAGGATGTTTCCATACAAGTGAATCTCTGTCACCCTCATATTTTATAACACTTGCAAGCCCTTTGTTTGAAACCTCTTCTTTGCTTACCTGCTTTTGAACGTCAATTTGTGTTTCACAAAGCGGACAAGTATAAAACTCGGCGTTTTTATCTGCTGTCAGCTCACAGTTGCAAGATGGGCAACTGAATTTAACAAAACTGTTAAGATACGCCGATGTATTTATTTTTTCGTGACAAACAGGGCATAAAGCTTGATCTCCTTTTGACTGATCAAATATGACCTCGTTCCCGCAGTGAACACATTTCCTTGCCGCAACTTTTTCGGTCTTTACATCAATAACATGACCGCAGGAACAGTTTATCTTTTTAGTTGCAAAAAATCCCAATATACCACTGTTGGCTTCGGCATATCTGCCACAACTTGGGCATTCTATCATAAATTTTGCCATTATATCACCTCCTACGATAATTTGTCTAAAACAGAACGATATTGGGTTTTACAATTATCATCATCTATATAAATATTGTATATAACACTTTCATCTGTTTTATTTAAATCTAATTTGTTTTCTTTTTTTATTTCTTCTGCCCATATAAATTTTTCAAAATTTGTTTCGCCTTTAAAGTTAAAATAAATAAGTTTCCTACCACCTTTTTTAAGCCATTCGGAAACAATGGCATTCAAATGATTGTCATCACTGTTAAAATGATACCCCATGATAACCAAAATATCAGAATTATCAAGCTTATCACAAAACCTATGGAATTGCTCTATCTGTTTTGCGCATATAATAGGCTTGACACCGCTTGGAATATGCAAAAACGGAATTATAAATCTCTCTTCTTTTATTTCGTTTAAAAGACGCACTTTTTCTTGCGGTACATCTATATCATAAACCTCAAGTTTTTAGGGTTTTCAAACCATTTTAATGAGCCGTGCAATCTATAAACATTGTTATCGCTATGCTTGTGCATAGACATATCCGCGAGCATAGTATAATTTGTAGTAAAAACACTGCGTTCAAAATCATATTTTGCCAAAATACTGTAATATGTATCTTTTGCGTTTTTAACAGCATCGTTATCATAATCGTGTTGAAGCAAATTTATTATATTTTGCAGTTTCCACGAATTTATATCCTTATATAAACTTTTGAGCATTTTTATAAAAATAGCATAAAAAGAGTTTGCGAGTCGATTTATATTTGAATTATTCTCTGTTGTCATTCGTAGATCGTTAAATTTTTCATCAAGGCAATCAAAGAAACAACCTTTTGAAAAGAAAAAGTTTTTTATTTTTTCTGTATTTTTATTGACCTCACCTTTTACAACAATATTATACCATTGAGAACAATACTCTCTTCTTTCTTTTACATATTTAGTATGAATATCCTTATCTTTTTCGGCAGTATAAAATTCATTGCATAATATAAATACTTTCTCTTCAAAAATCTTTTTTGCGTCTTCTTTGTTTTCGTTTATGGTGCGCCAAAAGAACTTTTGACTTGACGGTGCAATTAAATTATAGCTTACTCTATTATTGCCAAGTATTATTATTCTTTCTTTCAGATACTCAGTTTTAAGCAAAATTTTTATAAATTCTTGCCCGGAGCATATTTCATAGTCGAGTTCAGCCCCTGCACCAAATAAGAATATAACTTCTTTTTTATCTTTCTTAATCATATAATCACTTCCAAATTTTATAAATTATTCTCTTGACTTCTCAATTCGCTGATTTCTCTTTCAAGTTGAACGATTTTATTTTTTAATTCTTTTTTCTTTGGGCTTAAGAAGAATAAAGATTCCATTTCAACAGTCATTGCGGACACTTCTTCCTCTTTTTTTCGAATAGATGTTTGAAGTTCGATTCTTTTTTGTGTTTTTTCAGCTTCTCTTCGCCTTGCTAATTCCTCATTTTTTCTTTTTATTTCTTCTTCTCTCAGCGGTTGCTCTTTTGAAACGATTTGTATTCGAGAATCACTCAAAGAAAGTCGTTTCTTTTCTGTATCCGAACAGAAAATTTGTGGAAGAATTATTCTTTTCAGGTTTAAACACCCTTCAAATGCTTCAGTGCCTATAGAGGTAACACTATCCGGTATCGTTATTTCCTTTAAGGATTCACACTTAGCAAATGCAAAATTGCCCATAGAGATAACACTATCCGGTATCATTATTTTCGTTAAGGATTCGCAACCAGAAAATGCACCATCACCTATATGGGTAACACTATTCGGTATCGTTATTACCTTTAAGGATTCACACTCCAAAAATATGTTATTATCAATAGAAGTAACACCAGACGGTATCGTTATTTCCGTTAAGGATTTACATCCATAAAATGCTCTATCTCCTATATGGGTAACACTATCCGGTATCGTTATTTCCATTAAGGATTTACACCCATGAAATGCGTCATTGCCTATAGAGATAACACTATCCGGTATCGTTATTTTCGTTAAGGATTCATGCCACCGAAATGCGTCATCACCAATAGATGTAACCCCAGATGGTATCGTTATTTCCGTTAAGGATTCATGCCACCGAAATGCGTCATCACCAATAGATGTAACCCCAGATGGTATCGTTATTTCCGTTAAGGATTTAGACCCCAAAAATGCATTTTTATCAATAGATGTACCACCATACGGTACCGTTATTTCATCTAAGAATTTACACCCATCAAATGCGTTATTGCCTATAGAGATAACACTATCCGGTATCGTTATTTCCTTTAAGGATTCACACCCCCAGAATGCTACATTACCTATAGAGGTAACACTATCCGGTATCGTTATTTCCTTTAAGGATACACAACACGAAAATGCACCATTGCCTATAGAGGTAACACTATCCGGTATCATTATTTCCTTCAGGGATTCACACCCACGGAATGCTTCATTACCTATAGAGGTAACACCATCCGGTATCGTTATTTTCGTTAAGAATCTACAGCAATCAAAAGATTCATCGCCAATAGAGGTAACACTATCCGGTATCGTTATTTCCTTTAAGGATTCACACCAAAAAAATGCAAAATTGCCTATGGTGGTAACACCATCCGGTATCGTTATTTCCTTCAAGGATTCACAACACGAAAATGCACCATCGCCTATATAGGTAACACTATCCGGTATCGTTATTTCCGTTAAGGATTTACATCCATAAAATGCACCATCGCCTATATAGGTAACACTATCCGGTATCATTATTTTCGTTAGGGATTCACAATCTTCAAATGCTCCATCCCCTATAGAAGTAACAGTGTCGGGCACAAAAAATGTGCCACCGATTTCGTTATTCAACATACATATTAATTCGCTTTTATCCGAATTAAACAATACCCCGTTATCTATTTCAAAATACGGACTATCTATTTTCTTTAATGACTTGCAACCCTTGAATACACTTCCACCAAGTGATTTAACATTGTTAGACAGCTTAACATATCTTAATGCCGTACAGTTGCAAAATGCACCGGATTCGATAGAATTTACACTATCCGGTATTGTTATTTCCGTCATGGATTCACAATCTTCAAATGCTCCATTCCCTATAGAAGTAACAGTGTCGGGCACAAAAAATGTGCCACCGATTTCGTTATTCAACATACATATTAATTCGCTTTTATCCGAACTAAACAATAACCCGTTATCTACTTCAAAATACGGACTATCTATTTTCTTTAATGAGTTGCAACCCTTGAATACACTTCCATCAAGTGATTTAACATTATTAGACAGCTTAACATATCTTAATGCCGTACAGTTGCAAAATGCACCGTATTCGATAGAATTTACACTATCCGGTATTGTTATCATTATTAAAGATTTACAATCCTTAAATGCTTCAAATTTTATAGCAGTGATCTCATCAGAAACAACAATAATTTTTGCTTTACTTAGTGTCTGCTTCCTTTCAAAAAAATCCACAGAACCCCCACAAACACTACCATTTACGCCTCAAATATGGTATAATAAGTGCAAGGAAAATATGTGAATTCGTGCTAAAAGCTTGCACTTTGAGGTAATGTTATGTATAT
>JAFSVK010000114.1 GCA_017444985.1 Bacillota bacterium | reverse complement strand
GCTATTGAAGTAAAATTGAGATAGCTTGTTCGAAGACTAGGAAATGGCTCGAAGCCAATGTAGAGCATTGGTGAGAGACATTGACGACGTATTCGGGCAAGATAGCCAATTTTACGATTTATGAGTTTTTAGAGGTGCCCACAATATAAAAGAAGGGCTGTCGACGATTTATTCGCCCACAGCCCTTGTAAAAATCAACGTTCTGCTTCTGCACAGAACAATCCGAATATGTAAAGCGCGGACTGCCCATAAAGACCCATTTCATCATCAGCAAAGCATGCCCCTGCAGCAGAGGTGTAGAACTTATCCAACGCTTCCATTTCTGATATGCGATATTTTTTCGATATAAGATTTACTGTCTCGGGAACAATTATTGCCCCGGTTGTTGCACGATCCATAGCTATTCCTTCAAAATTCTGTCAAACTTTTTACAGCAAAAGTAAAGATCTCTACAAAGGTTAAGCATTAAACAGTCAAACCCATAGCCACTAAAATATTTTCAGCAATACGTCGGATAACTCCAACGCAAACTGAATTACCGGCTTGCTTGTATAATCTTGATTCCGCCATATCTTTTGGAAGAATAAAATCATCCGGAAAGCCCTGGGCATTAAAACATTCATGTGGAGTAAGCTTTCTTATGCCGTATTTTGTTCGTACAAGCGGAACGTTATGTCCTCCTTCGCCCATATTTGCCGTAAGAGTAGGAACTACTCCTGACATGTTTTTTCTAACATACTGCCTTCTCCATTGGTAAACGGTATTTTCGTCATCCATAGCCTCATCCAGCTTTTCATAAATATCGCCTTTATATTTACCTTTTGTGTAGTAATACTTTTCATTGATTTCATTTTTAAAATCAATAATGTCCGATATTTTTTTCTTAAGAGGTATCGGCTTCGGAAAAGAAAATTTTCGGGCTTCTTCTTCACTTAAAAAGCCGACTATGTATATACGCTCTCTGTTTTGCGGAACATTTCCGCACTCCATCGCATTTAAAATATCATGTTTTAGGAAATATCCTTCTCTTTTTAATGCATCTATTATTACTTGAAATGTATTACCTTTATCATGACTCACAAGGTTTTTTACATTTTCAAAAAATACTACTCGAGGTTTTTTATCACGAATTATTCTAAGCATTTCGAAAAAAAGAATGCCTCGTCCTTTATCATCATCAAATCCTTTGCGATATCCTGCTATGGAAAACGCTTGGCAAGGAAAACCCCCGCAAACTATATCAACATCCGGCACCTCGCTTGATTTGACCTCGTTGATATCTCTACAATCCACCTTAATATCAAAGTTCAATTCAAAAGTTTTAACAGGATACGGATCAAATTCGTTAGCATAAACGGTTTTAAAGCCTTTACTTTGTTCAAAACCAAGATCTATTCCGCCTACCCCGGCAAAAAAAGAAGCCATTCTCAATTTATTATCCATTTATAATCCTCCAAAGTTTAATTCTGATATGATCTATTCTTCACTCATATCATTTTCTTCGGGACCTGTTATTAAATTATAAAATTTTTCATAAGTTCCCAAGTCGCAAAATTCTACACTATACTTATTTTTTCCAAGTTTAGTAAACATAACACTATCAACCCCAAAAACTTTTAACATATCATACGTTACAATTGTTTTAGGCTTAAGTTCAAATACATCCCTAAGAAGCCACTTTCCAAGCTTTAAATTCGGATTACTCATTATCGCTTTTCCTGTTTGGCGTCGTTTATCCTCTATTTTTCTTTCCTCAACCGACAAACGATTATATGAATCATCCGGTAACCTTGTATACGCTCCTTGACATACCTTGGCACCGATCCATTCACCATTTGGCAACATTAAGTCAAAGGATATGTCTCGCGGTGGAAAAAAATCGTTATTTCTTTCTCTATCTATTGCGGGATACGGGATATATAGTTCATTTATATCTCTTGCCCTCCCACCGGCATTCCACTGATTTAGTCCGCTTTTGTTTGCTACAAATTTTGTGCCGTCGGCTTTAGTTGAATAAAGTCTTAAACATAACTTGTCCTTTTTGGGAACACTTATGGATATTGCTTCAGCCACATCTTTTGGGAATATAGATTTGCTATTGCGAGTAACAACCTCCCCTGAATAATTGGTAATTTCTTTATTCTTTAGCAGTGTTGAGAGTAATTCGTAGGGATCCTCTATAATTTCAACTTTAAAGGAATCAAGTTCCTCCATGGCATCGAAAATCATATAAAGAGTGTTTTTTGACAAACTGAAATGATATGTGTGTTTACCGTCGGAAAAATAAATACTGTTATCATTTCCTCTTTTTTCATCAAGTACTATATTCGGAATATCGATAAAATCAAATGTAGCCTCATAAATATACATTGCACCCGGTATTCTTTTAACAATGTGATAAAGCATAGTTTCAAGACCGTGAGCATTTTTAGTTATTCTTATCCGTTCATTTCGATATTCGGCTATTTTATCTACTAATTCTTTTCCCCTTAAATGTTCGTATTTCGGGCGAAGTTTTCCAAACTCTGCTACTTTTTGATTATCCTGTCCAACCCATGTTTTTAGATCGATCCCGATTTTACCCTTAGTGCTATAGGCATCCGCGGAATCGTCACTTCTTGAATTATTTATTAAATCAAAATATTTGGCAAATAAGTTTTCGTAAGCTCTGTAGTAAAGATAGGGCACATCGCTTTCGGAAAACATCCGAGAAAGGCTACCTACTATTTTAAGCATATTCTTATAATTATTCTTCTTTTCATTGGGTTGCTTATCATAGAACATAATTATTCTCCTTAAAAAATTCTTTAATTTATAAATATGTATCATGACTCGATTTATCATTTTAATACCAATATATATTTTTTTAAAATTTGGTAACATAAAGATTAGAATTGCACGGAAGGAATATGATTTCCGAAAACATCTGTTTCCCCATAGATCTGTTGCATAGTTACAACATCTACCGCAAAACCCTTTTTACTTCCTCAGCTATCCTTCTTACCACCGGTACGCATACTGAATTGCCTATTTGTTTGTAAGCATCGCTTATTTTTATAGTATTGGGAAAATAAAATTCTTTTGGAAATCCTTGGAAGTCAAGGCATTCTCTTAATGTCAATTTGCGATACCCGTAATCATCAAGTACAACCGGAACACGATTGTTTCTCCTTCCCATATCCGCAACTAAAGTAGGACAAATTCTATGCAAAGGTTTTTTCGGATTTGATCCGAACATATTTATAATAATACCTTTTTCGTCTCTTGCAACAGCTTTTATTTTTTCAAGAATACTATCATTTTCGTTATAATAATACAAATCATTTTGTCGTGTATGCACATCAACGATACGGCTTACATTCGTGGTTAATTTTATTGGAGCCGGAAATTCAAATCTATCGCATTTTATCGTATTTTTAAAAGCTACGATATATATACGACTTCTTGTTTGCGGTACATTTCCATACTTATCGGCTGAGAGGATGGCATATCTTATATCATAACCAAATTGTGCAAGTGTGGAAAATATAACTAAGAAGGTCTTTTCGTTATCATGTCTAATTAAATTGGGTACATTTTCAAGGAAAATAACCTCGGGGCGTTTTTTGTCAACAATTCTTGTAATTTCAAAAAACAAATTGCCTCTATCGTCATCAAAACCTCTTTGTCTACCCGCTATGCTGAAAGGTTGACAAGGAAAACCCGCTGTAAGTACATCAAAATCCGGGATATCGTCGTTTAAAATTTTTCGTATATCTCCCTCGACCAAATATTTATCTCCAAAATTGTGTCTATATGTTCTGCAAGCGTATTTATCAAATTCATTTGCCCAAATAATGTTGAATCCCGCTTGTTTAAAACCGAGACAAATACCGCCAATACCCGCAAACAAGCTAATGACCGTGGGAGAATTCATACTTTCACCTCATATTGTTTATTGATACCAAAGTTGTTCCGTGATACAAAACCCATACTACGCAACTTCCAAATATTTTGCATAGTTCTTCACACAAAAGGAAATGAATGATATTTTACTCACCTGTCTCACCCTTCCAAAAAAATTCATATTTGATACTATATCATAACTCCATAAAAAAAACAACGATTTAGGTATTAAACGAAAATACACAGCCCCTATTTCATTACCTTGACAGCAAAGGTATTTTCTTTTATACTTCAAAATAAATAGGTGCCTCAAAAAACTGTACAAAATTATGCTGTTTATTTTCATAAAATTGTCATATTAGTTTTTGTTTGTTTTGCTTGAAAATATTACCGAAATGGATTATTATTGTTACTGATGATTTTACCATGGAGGCAAAATTATATGGAAAATATTAAAAAAACAGAAATAGCCGAGGTTTACTCCTCAAAAAATATAGCCCCCGATATATACGATATAGAGCTTATTTCCCCCGAAATAGCCTCTGTAAGCCTACCCGGGCAGTTTGTGGAGATATATCCCGATAACGGCGTGAACATACTTCCCCGTCCCATAAGTATATGCGAGATAAACAAAGAAAGGGGCTCTTTAAGGATAGTATTTCAAAAGGTGGGAGCGGGTACGACCCTTTTTTCCCGTCTTAAAGAGAAGGATACCGTAAGGCTCATGGGGCCCTGCGGTAACGGTTACCCCCTTTCACTTTGCAAGGACAAACATACCCTCCTTGTAGGCGGCGGTATAGGTGTACCTCCCCTTTTGGAGGCGGCAAAGAATATAGAAGGCAAAAAAACCATAGTTTTAGGCTACAGAACATCCCCCTTCCTCTGCGAAGAGTTTAAAAAATACGGTGATGTACATGTATGTACCGATGACGGCAGTGTGGGTTTTCACGGAAATACGGTAGCTTTTTTGGAAGAGAAGAATATAAAAGGCGATATCATACTTTCCTGCGGACCTAAAATAATGCTTAAATTTCTCTCCGAATTTGCGGAAAAGAATAACATAGACTGTTATGTATCCATGGAAGAGAGAATGGCTTGCGGTATAGGTGCCTGTGTGGGCTGTGTGGTACAGGTTTATGAAAACGGCGAAAAAACCTACAAAAAAGTCTGTAAAGACGGCCCCGTATTTAACTCGAAAGAGGTGGTTTGGCAATGAATACAAAGGTAAATATTTGTTCCGTTGAGCTTAAAAACCCTGTAATGACCGCCTCGGGCACCTTCGGTAGCGGAAGGGAGTTTTCCGAGTTTACAGACCTTAATAAGCTCGGTGCGGTAGTTGTTAAAGGGGTTGCGGCAAAGCCTTGGCAGGGCAACCCTCCCCCGAGGATAGCGGAAGTTTACGGCGGTATGCTAAACAGCGTAGGCCTTCAAAACCCGGGAGCGGACTACTTTATAAAAAACGATATTCCCTTTTTAAGGCAGTTCGACACTAAAATAGTTGTAAATATATGCGGACACAGTGAACAGGAGTACATCGACGTTACCGAAAAACTTCGGGGTGCCGATGTGGATCTTCTGGAGCTTAATATAAGCTGTCCCAATGTCAGCGAGGGAGGTATGTCCTTCGGTACAGACCCCAAAGTAGCGGAAAAGGTGGTAAAGGCAGTTAAAAAGAGGGCGGATAAGCCCCTTATCGTAAAGCTTTCCCCCAACGTTACCGATATTACCGAAATAGCAAGGGCCGCCGTTTCGGGGGGAGCCGATGCTTTGAGCCTTATAAACACTCTCACGGGTATGAAAATAGACGTTAAAAGGCGTAAAAGCGTGCTCTACCGTAAAATAGGCGGTATGAGCGGTCCCGCAGTAAAACCCGTAGCCCTTGCCATGGTCTACAAGGTATGCAAGGCGGTGGATGTGCCCGTAATAGGCATGGGCGGTATCTCCAATGCGGAGGATGCTCTTGAGTTTATAATGGCAGGTGCCACAGCCGTATCCATAGGCACAGCCAACTTTACAGACCCCGGGGCAGCGGAGAAAGTTGCCGAGGGTATTAAAAAATATATGTCCCATGAGGGCATAAATGACCTCAGTGAAATAAGGGGTATTATAGATTAAAACAGAAAGGAAATTTAAAATGAACAAATTTTTCAAGATCTCCCTGCCTATTGTGCTTTTGCTTTTTGTTTTCTGCCTTTCGGGCTGTAACAATGACAAAAAGAAAAAGCATGAAGAGTTGGGAACACAGCTTGCAACACTTGAAGAGAGTATGACCTCCCTCCAAACCACAGCGGCACAGTACCACACAGAGGGTACCATAGACGATGAACTCTACAACAACATAAATGTTCTTGCAACAAACCTTAAAGAGACCAAAGCTCTTTACTCGGGCTCCAAGGGCTACGGCAACGACGAAAAGATAGCAAAGGATATAAGCGATATCACCACAAAGCTTGGTGAATATCAGAAAAAGCTTACAGACCTTATGGGAGGCAGTATCGACAACACCTCCACCGCCGCAGACGAGCTTATCAAAAAGGCTGACAGCTTAAGACCCTTTGTAAACGATGCCCTTACAAAAGGCACCATCACACAGGACACGGTAGATGAGTTTACACAGCTTTATCAAAACCTCCTTACCATAAAGGAAAGCGGCGACTCCTCTGTGGCAACTCAGGCACAGTTGAGAGAGATACAGGATAAGCTTGCTGTTATAAGCTCTCAGGTAGGCGCAGACAGAGTTGTAATAGATGCTCTTAACGACAGATCCTTCGGCTCCACCGAGACTACAACACAGGCTACCACCTCCTCCCAATCCTCAAACGGCTCATCCTACGACTATGATGATGACGATGACGACGATCGCTACTACGACGACGATGATGAAGACTACGATAGCGACTACGATGATGAGGATGATGAGGACTACGATAGCGACGATAACGACAGCGATGACGAAGATGATGACGACAACAACTCTTCTTCATCTTCCGACAATGAGGATATAGGTCAGCTTAAAAGCGACTATGAAAATATAAGCAACGAAGCCTCAAGACGCTTCGATCTCGGTGAAATAAGCGAGGAAGAGTACAACAAGGTCCTTAATGCGGGAAATGAAATAAACGATATGCAAGAAAGCGGAGATACCTCCAATGCAGGACAGGTAAGAGATGAGCTTGAAAACATATCCGAAAATATGCAACAGCAATAAAAAAGGGTGGCGAAAGCCACCTTTTTTATTGTCGGGATCTATTGTTTTAAGTTTTATGCTATTTTTATGGCTTTGGAAAAGGAACCTCTAAGGGGGTGTGAAATATCACACCCCCGGCAAAAATGAGATTTTTGCCGATAAACAGCCGTTCTGCGCGCCTCTTTAGGGAGGCAAAAGCACTTTTGACTATCGTCAAAAGCCACCCTACGGGTGTCCCGATTACTTTTTTC
>JAFSVK010000113.1 GCA_017444985.1 Bacillota bacterium | reverse complement strand
TAAAAAAATCGAAACCTTTTCGAATTTTTTATTTTTATACCTTGCAGACGGGCAAGTGCCTCCCTAAAGAGGCGCGCAGAACGGCTGTTTATCGGCAAAAATCTCATTTTTGCCGGGGGTGTGATATTTCACACCCCCTTTTTTTACTCGCACTTATATGTTCCTTTTTCTACCGTTACAAAGGCTGTATCTTTTTGTATTTCACCGTCTTTAAAAGAGAAAGTGCCTGTTACACCTTCAACTTTTATTCCTGCCATCTCTTCCGCAAGCTTAAGGCCCGAATATCCGTCCTTGCAATTTTCTGCGGCGAGGGATACGGCATATATGGCATCATAGGCGCAGGCTGCGTATTCATCGGGGGCTGTGCCGTATTTTTCCTTGTATTTTTTAACAAAATCCGTATTTTTTTGATTCTGTGCTTCGCTTAGGTATGTTTGTAGGAATTTCGAGCCTTCTATGTAGCCGAAATTACCTTCTACCTGTTCAACTATGCCGTACCACTTTTCTCCGCCGAAATACTGTGTTTCTATGCCGTATTTCTTAAACTGCAGGAGTATTTCCTGGGCCTGGGTGTAATATATAGGCATAAACACTGCCTTAAAGTTGTATTTTTTAAACCTGTCGGCTTGGGTCTTGAAGTCTCTGTCCCCTTTGGCAAAGTACTCCTCCACAACAACCGTTCCCCCGCCTTGCTTAAATCTATCGGAAAATGCCTGTTTTAAGGCTTTACTGTAGGTATCGGAGGACTCATAGAGTATCGCCGCCTGAGTTATACCGTTTTTAAGCATATAATCTGCGGCAGCCTCTCCCTTTGCCTTATTGTTGTAGCAAAACCTAAAAACATTTTTATTCTTGCCACCCGTAAGCTTTTCTTCCGTAGTACTTACAAGAAGGTGCAAAAGCTTATCGTTGGGAGATGTTTTTCGCACCTGCTCCGCACAGCTGTTTGTAAAAGGTCCTAATATTACCTGGGCCTGTTCCTGTTTAAGAGTGTTATATATCTCAACGGCATCCTCCACATTTGCCCTGTCATCTCTGATGTCAAGCTCAAGGGTGTAGGGTTTGTTCATAGCATTTATTTCCTCTGCCGCAAGTGTAGCACCGTTTTTTACCGCCTCGCCGTAAGAGGCGGCATCCCCCGATAACGGGAGTATGCCGCCTACTTTTATACTGCTTTGTGTAATAACCTCGGGAGTAGTATCTACTATCTCCTCTTCTTGCGGTGCCTGATTTTCTTCGGCTTTCTTTTGGCATGCCGTAAGGGCAAACATAAGAGAAAGCAAAACACATAATGTTTTCTTGATCACAGGCTGTACCTCATATTATTCTTCTGTTTCTTCCTCGGGAGCAACTTCAGCCACTTCTTCGGGCTCTTCCTCTGCCTCTTCGGGAGAAAGGGTAGCCTTTATGCTAAGGCTTATCTTCTTGTTGTCAAGATCAAGTTCTGTAACCTGTGCAGTTACTACCTGACCTATTTCAAGCTCGTCCTCAGGCTTTTCAACATGCTTTAAAGCTATCTGAGAAATGTGGATAAGACCGTCTATACCCTCTTCAAGCTCAACAAAAGCACCAAAGGGAACCATTCTTACAACTCTACCCGATACGATGTTGCCTACTGCATATTTAACATCGGCATCGTTCCAAGGGTTGGTATCTGCATTCTTTAATGTAAGGGAGATCTTGCCCTTTTCGGGGTTAAGGTCAAGTACGGTTACTTCAACTTCTTGGCCTTCGGAAAGAACTTCCTTAACATTCTTTACTCTTCCCCAGCTAAGCTCGGAAATATGTATAAGACCGTCTACGCCACCTAAGTCTACGAAAGCACCAAAGTCTACTATTCTGCTTACGGTACCCTTAACCCGATCGCCTATGGAAAGTCTGTCGAATACTTCCTGCTTCTTCCGGTCTATTTCTTTCTGGGCAAGTGCCTTTCTGCCCACTACTATACGCTTTTTGGATCTGTCATATTCAAGAACCTCAAAGTCAAACTCTTTATCCTTGAATACTGTTATATCCTCTACATATCTGTTTGATATCTGGGATGCGGGAACGAAAACTCTCACACCGTTAACAAGAGCGATGAGACCACCCTTAACAACCTCTGTTACCTTACCTTTTACGGTCTGACCGTTGTTGTAGGCTTCTTCTATAACAACATAGTTCTTATCAGCCTCAGCTCTCTTCTTTGAGAGTACTACGTTACCGTCGCTGTCATTTACTCTTACAATGTATACTTCTATTTCATCGCCTTCGGATACCACATCAGCAGGATTCACCGAAGGATCGTCGGAAAAATTCTCTTTTGTAATTATACCATCTGATTTATAGCCTAAGTTCACAAGAACTTCGCCAACTTCATTAACGCGTATAACTTTCCCCTTCCTAATTTCCCCTGAATGTATTTGAACTAACGAATCATCCAGCATTTCTTCAAAGTTGTTGTTTTCAATTTCACTCATAACACTTACAGCCTCCTTTATAATAGTCGGTGGAGTAGATGCACCGGCCGTTATACCGATTATATCACTTTTTTCGTGGAATTGCAACTGTAAATCGTAAATTGTTTCACATAAATATACATTTTTACAGTTTTTTTTGCTTATTTCATACAATTTTTTGGTATTTGAGCTGGATCTGTCTCCAAGGACTATCATAATATCCACTTTTTTGGATATTTCTTCGGCTTCCTTCTGTCTCTCGGCAGTCGCCGAACATATAGTATCGTATATATTTAAACTTTTAAGCTTGTTTTTAAGTATTTCACATATAGCCTCAAAAAGAGAAGAGTTAAATGTAGTTTGTACCACAAGAGAGTAGGGTACATTTTCATCCCTTATACTTTGTGCCTCTTCCTCACTTTTTATAATAAGAGCCTCTTCTTTACAATTGCCGTTTATACCTATTATTTCGGGGTGTTCTTTGGCCCCTACTATTATTATTTTTCTTCCGAGATCGTACTCCCTTTTAACAATATCCTGTATCCTCTTTACAAAGGGACAGGTACAATCCTCGTAGGGTATATTCTTTTCTTTCAGTGTATCGTAAACTTTAGGGGGTACACCGTGGGAGCGTATTATTATCTGTGCACCTTCGTTTTGAGAAATATCCTCTGTTATCTTTACTCCCTTTTCTTCCAATTCACCCGTAACGGTCTTATTGTGTATAAGGGGACCGTAGGTATACACTTTGCCCCGACCCGCCACACTGTAGGCATAGTCCACCGCTCTTTTTACGCCAAAACAAAAGCCTGCCGATTTTGCAAGTATTACAGACAAAATATCACTCTCCCCGTACTATGGCAAGTATTTTTTCTCTTACCTCATCAACGGACATATTCGAAGTATCTATAACATGGGCATCCTTCGCCACCGTAAGAGGGTTATGCTCTCTGTTTTTGTCCTGTTCGTCTCTTTGTATGACCCGGGCAAGTATTTGAGAAAAGTCTGCCTCTATACCCTTATCCTTAAGCTCTCCAACACGTCTTTTTGCTCTTACCTCACTTGAGGCATCGAGGTATATCTTTGTTTTTGCTCCCGGAAGAATATTTGTGCCTATATCTCTGCCATCCATTACAACTTGTGTATCTTCCGCTATTTTTCTTTGCAAGGAGGCAAGTTTTTCTCTTACATAAGGATATCTTGCCACAAGGGAGGCATTCTCGGCACACTCTTGTGTGCGTATTTTTTCCGTAACGTCCTTTTTATTTAAGTATATTTTTTGAAGACCGTTCTCAAACTTAAGCTCTATATCCGTAGACTCCGCTTTTTGGGATACCGCCTTTTCATCTCTGCAATCTATACCGTTTTCGCTGCAATCAAGGCCTATGGTTCTGTACATGGCACCCGTATCCACATAAACATAGCCCAAAGCCTTTGCTATGGCCTTTGCCACCGTACTTTTTCCCGAACCTGCGGGGCCGTCTATTGCTACCGCATCTATCACGGCAATATCGGGGCGAAGTACCTGAGCACCCTTTAAGTAGATATGCTTTGCCGAGCTTTGTTTTTTGCCGTTTTCAGCAAAAAGTCCCACTCTTAAGCACATTTTAAGGCTGTTTTCAACATACATTTCCTGCATACACATAAGGGCAGCCTCCGTAATACCCAGCTTTCTTGCGGCTACTGCGGGATATGCCTTATCCAAGTCCTTTGTGGCGGTAAAGTCTATACAAACTATATCCTCCACAGCTATATCATTTTTTTCTATTATCTCTCTAAGCAAAAGCTCCGTATTTTCAAGTATGCTTTCTCTTGTGTTTTCTTCTGCCGTAACGGCACCTCTTATACAGATCATATTTTCCTCCTAAGCGTTGTTTCCCGCAATATATCCGGTAGAAAAAGCGAGTTGCAGGTTAAAGCCTCCCGTAAAGGCATCTATATCCATAACTTCACCTGCAAAGTACAAGCCCTTTACCTTCTTTGACTCCATGGTGGAAGGGTCTATCTCCCTTACATTTACACCACCCATGGTGATGACAGCTTGGTTAAAATCCGCTGTTTTCTCTATAGTAAGTTTAAGGCTCTTTATATTTTTAAGTATTTCATTTCTTTCCTGTTTTGTAATGGAATTTACTTTTTTTCTCTCATCTATGTTTGAAAGTTTCAATATAGGGCTTATCATCCTTTTGGGAAGAAGCTCTTCAAGAGCATTTACAATGTCCTTGTTTTTAAACTTTTCAAAATCTCTCAATATTCTTTCATCCAGCTGTTTTTCATCAAGGGCGGGCTTCATATCTATATAGGCGGTAATGTCTTTTTTGCCTGTTACAAACCTGCTTCCGCTGAGGACCACAGGACCGCTTATACCGAAGTGGGTAAAAAGAAGCTCACCAAACTTTGAATATATATCTTTGTTCTTCTGTTTAAATGTTATATCTATGTTTTTAAGTGTAAGACCTTGAAGGCTTGATACCCACTTTTCCTTTGTAACAAGGGGTACCAGCGAAGGATAAAGCTCTGTTACGCTGTGGCCTGCACTTTTGGCAAAGGTATAGCCGTCTCCCGTAGAACCCGTAGAAGGATAGGACAGACCTCCCGTAGCTATTATCACACTGTCACAGGGGTAAATATCACCTTTGACTTTTACACCCTTTACGATCCCCTGCTCTGTTATTACACCCGATACCTTGCTGTTAAGACATAGCTTTACGCCCGCTTGGCGCATAAACTTTTTAAGAGCATCCAAAATATCCGCCGACTTATCGCTTTTGGGAAAGACTCTGTTGCCCCTTTCCACCTTAAGCTCTACACCCAACTCCTCAAACAAAGCCATAGTATCAAAGGATGTAAATCCGTAAAGGGCACTGTACAAAAATTCGGGGTTGGAAAGCACGTTTTCAAGCACCTCCGACGGATCCGAGGCATTTGTAAGGTTGCACCTTCCCTTTCCCGTAATATAAAGTTTTTTACCTATCTTCTCGTTTTTTTCAAAAAGGGTCACCTTATTTCCCCTTTTCGCAGCAAAACCTGCGGCTATCATACCCGCAGGCCCTCCGCCTATAACAGCTATGTTTTTCATATATTCATCCCGATCTTTATTACGATTTTCGTTCTATATTATATTATAACCCAAAAAATAAGTCAATATATTATGGGCACCTCTAAAAACTCATAAATCGTAAAATTGGCTATCTTGCCCGAATACGTCGTCAATGTCTCTCACCAATGCTCTACATTGGCTTCGAGCCATTTCCTAGTCTTCGAACAAGCTATCTCAATTTTACTTCAATAGC
>JAFSVK010000112.1 GCA_017444985.1 Bacillota bacterium | reverse complement strand
ATTGAAGTAAAATTGAGATAGCTTGTTCGAGGACTAGGAAATGGCTCGAAGCCAATGTAGAGCATTGGTGAGAGACATTGACGACGTACTCGGGCAAGATAGCCAATTTTACGATTTATGAGTTTTTAGAGGTGCCCTTATATCAAAAATTGGTGGCTATTCCCAACGGAACGACACGTGGGTCGTTCCCTACTAATTGTTAGAGGTTATTGAAATATTGACAATGTTGTTTTTATACATAAAGATTTCTGCAGTACATTAGTATAAACTACTTTTTCTTTTTTTCTTCTCTTTCTTTTTTCTTTTTATCTTTTTTGATCTGCTTCATTTCCTCGGGTGTTTTCATACCTGCCACACCCACGATATATATACCCGCAAGCTCTATTTTAACATTCTTTTTAAGGGGTATCGCCTCATATACGTTCTTGTCGCAAATGAGGGTCAATATCTGTGGGCCTATTTTGCATTGTACGAAGTTCATTTTAATTGCCCTGCTCCACTTCGGGACTTGATCCATAACGGTTTTGGGCATATTAACATTTGTGATCTTATCTCTTTTTTTGCTTATGATATAAGCCTGAGTCTTCATTTTATGCTGTTCTATAGCGGCATTTTGCTGATCCATTTTTTTGTATGCCCAGCGGTTTAAGGTGTAGAGGCCAAAGACCACCACCACTACCACAATAGCCACTATTATTAAAATATCTAATCCGTTCATAAAAGCTTCTCCTTTTATTCTTGAAAATCATACCGTTTTATATTATACTATCTTTACGACCTTTGTCAACAAGAAAATAAAAGGCTGCAAGAAAAAATATGGCAAAAAAAATAAGTCAAAAAACCATAAACAAAATACTTGATATTTTTGATGAATTCTATTCCGATAAGGATAAATGTTACTTAAACTACACAGAAGACTATCAACTTCTTATTGCCACAATACTCTCCGCTCAATGTACAGACGATAGAGTAAACATGGTGACAAAAGACCTTTTCTTAAAGTATGACAGCCTTAAAAGTTTTGCCGAGGCTGATATATCACAGCTTGAAAAGGACATACATTCCATAGGCTTTTACAGAAGCAAGGCGGCAAACATTGTGAACACCGCAAGAAAGCTTCTTGAGGAATACGGTGGCACACTTCCAAGGGATATAGAAAGCCTTACATCGCTTCCGGGTGTAGGAAGAAAAACCGCAAATGTGGTGAGAACACACATTTTCCACATTCCAAGCATCGTTGTGGACACCCATGTAAAAAGAGTCAGCAACCGCTTGGGGCTTACGAGCGAAAAAGACCCCGTCAAAATAGAGTTTGAACTTATGAAAATATTCCCCGAAGAACATTGGGGAAGATATAACACCCAGGCAATAGCCCATGGCAGAACAATATGCAAAGCCCCTCATCCCAAATGTGATATTTGTATGTTTGCGGATGTATGCAAGGAAGCACTGATTAATGTGGTTGAAGTATCGATGAGATAAAATTACACAAATCCGGGAAAGGGCTCGCAGGCATAGCATTGCGGATTTTGCGTAGCAAAAGTCCGTCCCTTCGGGATTTGTAAGTTTGCGAGCAAACTTACAAACTTGCTATGTCAAGAGGCCTTGACAGTTACCGAAAGATATCGGACGCCTCAAGGCGGTTTTCGCTGTAAGCGAAAATAATGAGACGAGTTGGGGAATTTTAGCCATCGAGACGAAATCTAAATTAGTCAGTGGTTCCATATAATCCAAAGGAGTGATACATATATTAGATACCGATAAGCTTGTAAATGAAATAAAAAAGGTCATAAGAGGAAAGGACTCCGTAATACGCTCCACCCTTATGGCAATACTCTCTAAAGGCCACATATTGCTGGAGGATGTGCCCGGAGTAGGTAAAACCACCCTTGCCCTTGCTTTTTCAAAGGCTATGGGACTTAAATATAACAGAATACAATTTACACCCGATGTAATGCCCTCGGATATAACGGGCTTTACAATGTACAACAAAGAAAAAGGCAGTTTTGATTATGTGGAGGGTGCTGCCATGTGTAACATACTCTTGGCAGATGAGATAAACAGAACATCTCCCCGAACACAATCGGCACTTTTAGAGGTCATGGAGGAAGGAAGTGTCACTGTTGACACCGTTACAAGACAAGTACCCTCCCCTTTTATAGTTATAGCTACACAAAATCCCTTCGGTTCCTCGGGTACCCAAAGGCTACCTCAATCCCAGCTTGATAGATTTTTAATAAGGCTTTCCATGGGCTACCCCGACAGAGAAAGCGAAATAAATATACTAAAGGGGTTCGGTATGGCAAATATAGACAGCGTAGAGGCTGTAATGGGCGAAAACGACATTAAAAAATATATGGAAGAATGTGCCGAAACTTATATGAGCGACGAACTTTTGGGATATATAGCGGATATATCCTCCGCTACAAGAAGGAGCGAGCTCTTCTCCATAGGTATAAGTCCGAGAGGAAGTATAGCCTGTGCCGCCATAGCAAAAGCCTGTGCCTATATATCGGGAAGAGACTACACCGTTCCCGAGGATATTCTTGACACCCTCTATATGAGCTGTGCCCACAGAATAGAACTGAGTGAAAAAGCCTACTCTCTTTCTTATAACACGTATAAGGCTCTTGAAAGCGTTATATCTTCAATAAAAATGCCGAAAGGATAACAAAAATGGAAGGCTTTGAGAGGATAAATAAACTTATATACTGCCTTATACTCGGACTTATGGTGTACTTTGACGCGCGATTTGTACACAGCTACATACTTACGGGTCTTGCCATAGGCTTTTTTCTCATTGTTATACTTTCAAATGTATATACCCTTTTTATAAAAAAAGGCTTTCATATACAAATATCCGAAAATGAGATTTACGGCAGAAAAAACAACAAATACACCTTTGACATTACCTTTGTAAACAAGAAAATACTGCCTATTATAAATATCGCCTTTGATGTTTCCATGGAAAATAGGTTTACAGAGACCAACAGGCTCCTAACATTCAGAGCCTCCGCCCCCGCTATGGGAAAAAGAAAGGTAAGTATAGACCTTACCCCCTTGTACTGCGGACAAATAACCATAAAAATAACAAATGTAAAATTAAACGATGCCCTTTCATTTTTTGCCACGAAGACCAATATCGAAAAAACTTTTGTGTTTTTTGCTCTGCCCGAAGAGAAAAGAGGGCAAAACACGGAATCTGCAGGGGAGTCTCTTGCAGAGGAAAGCAAGGTGGTAAAAAAACTTGTAAACGGCAGTGAGACCTTGGACATAAAAGAATATGTGCCCGGAGACAGTATAAAACTCATACATTGGAAACTCTCTTCCAAAAAAGATGAGTTGTATATAAAAGAAAAAGGTACCGATGTACTGAATACTCCCGTAGTGGTGTTGGATCTTCCGAGGGAGGATTTCAGCTTGGTATTTGACATATTGTACACAACGCTTATAAATCTTGTAAATACTTACTCAACGGTAAGATTTTTCTATAAAAGCGAAAAAAAAGAAGAGATAGTACAGAAAGAAATAACCGATACCAAGGTGTTGCCTAAAATTTTCGCTGAATTATACAGCTGTGTCGCCATAAACGCAAATACACTTTTTGCAGCAAAAAAATATATAGGTTCGGGCACCGTAATATACATACACTCTCCCGAAAGAGCTGAAATGAGGCAAATATGAGTCTTACTCAATTAAGATTTAGCAAGAAAAAAAGAGAAAAATACGAGAGGGAGCTTTCCCTTGCCTCCGGTATAAGGATAGAGGACAATCTTCGTGTGGATAAAAACGGCTTTACGGAACTGCTTATAATTAAGATGATAGCCGTATTTCTGGCGGTATTCGGCAGTTTGCACGCTTTTATGTCAGGCTTTTCCATAGAATACGATATTCCCCTTGTAATAGCCTGTACCGCAATATGCTCCGTCATATTTTGTCTTGCCAACATAAACTCCATACTCCTGTCTTTCACCTATCTTTTGGCAGGCTGGTTTATGATGAGAGTGATAGATGATTACGGAAGTGAGCTTGAAAACGGTTTCAGATATGTGACCCAAAATATATATCCCGCAATGCTTAAGTACTACGAACTGCCCTCCGAGGAAATAAGTAGGTCCGTAGACCCTCTTTCCTGGCAAATAACAGTACTTATACTTGTAATTTTAAGTACCATGATAACAGCCCTTCTTACAGGAAGGTTCGTGCATATACTGCTTATAATATTTTTGCAGGGTTTTTCCGCTATACTGCCTATGTTTTACGGTGGAAAACCCGACAGTTTTGCCCTTGTGGCAATGTCTGTTGCCTATATTTTGATCTCTATAATGAAATTTTCCACCAGATATCTACCGGGTAAAACAAAATTTACGCCTCTGTATCTGCGAAAACGTATAATACATTTTCAAGGCTGCGACGGGAAAGTTATAGGACAGTATGCCTTTATAAACCTGGCATTTATATCCGCTATACTCCTTTTATTTTCTTTGGTTTTTACACCTTCTGCCTACGACAAAAATATAAGCACCTCTTCCCTTAATAAGGATATGCACTATTCTCTCAGGGAAATGATGATACGGTGGACCTCCTACAGAAACGGTATGCGCTTTAATGACAGAGTGGGCGGTCTTTTAGGTAGCTATGCAGACTTCAGACCCGATATGAAAACGGATATAACCGTTACCACCGTGCCCTATACCATGGAGAGAATGTATTTAAAAGGCTACAACGGTTCCATATACAAATACGGTGATAATCGCTGGTACAATGTATCTAAACAATACTCCTGGGAACATACCGATATGTTCTCACTTGTGGCAAAGTATTTGAAAAGAAGCGATGTATACCTTAACATAAAGGTGGAAAACGTAGATACTTGGAACGGCTTCGCCTCCTACTACTCAAACTCCGAAGAACAGGCAAATGCCTCCTTTCAACAGGATGACATTACAAATATAGCAAGTTCTGTGGGCAATAACTATACTATAAAGACCTACCCCTTAACGGAAACCACCAAAAACCAACTTTTATACGCAAAAGATTTCTATATATTCGACATATATCAAGATTATGTGGATGAGACATATCTTTACGTGCCCTCACAGCTGGAGGACAAAATAAAAGAGCTTTGTCAAAAGGAAGGACTTCTCGGTGAGGACTACAAGCAAACGGAAGAAAATATAGAAAACTATTTTCAAAATAATTTTAAATACAACTTAAGATCGGGCTCCGTACCTTGGGGAAAGGATTTTGTGGAGCATTTCTTATTTACAAAAAAAGAAGGTGTTTGCAGCCACTTTGCAACAGCCGCTACCCTTATGTACAGAGCTATGGGCATACCTGCCAGATACACCGAGGGCTACTGCGTGGACTACATCGACTTTTTAGCGGGTTCCCCCCAAAAAGAAGAGCTTTTATCCTCTTACAGCAAGGGTCTGCCCACACTTACCGATGTACCTATGACAGCCAACCTTTCGGACTTTAACTCTCACGCCTGGGTGGAGATATATGTGGATAATGCTTGGATACCCGTAGACCCTACGCCCTCCATAACTCAGGAAGAGCTTCAAAAACAGCTCTACAGCGAAAGCGGTTTTGATAAAGCCATATCCTTCATTTCAAACCTTATTTTCGGAAACAAGGATATGAGTTTGGATCTTTCGGGTATAGGTAGCCTTGCCCCCAAGCTCTTAAAAGGTATAGCTTTAACTTTCCTGTTTTTGGCTGCTGTTTTTATTATAAGTCTTATACTAATATATGTTGACATATATATACTTGAAAAAAGAGGAAAATACAAAAAAGCTATATATAAGCAGTATATGAAAATGTATTACACAGGCCTCTACAGCGGATACTTTAAAGGCAACGAATCCCCCAGAGAAGTATCCTATAAACTTAAAGAAAGCGGCTATAAAAATCACTATAAACTGCTTGAAAATTACGAGAAAATATTGTACTCTAAAGATGATATATCCCTTTACGATAAGTCTTGCGAATATATAAAGGGTGCCTATACATATATTTACAAAAACACAAATATATTTAAATATATAAAAGCAAGGATAAAGGCAGACTACAAACTTTGGCTGCCTAAACTAAAGAAAAAAAGAGAAAAAGAAGAGAATAACTCTTTTGTAAAGCAAAAAAACATACCATTTATCAGGAGGAAGGCAAATGAATAAATTTAAAGATTTTACTGTGAAAGAGCCTGTTTTTAAAAACGCAGAATATAATATAAAGGATTTCGGTGCAGTTGCAGACGGTAAAACGGATGTGTCACAAAGTATAAATAATGCTATAAATACCTGTTCCGAAAAGGGTGGCGGAAAAGTGGTCGTTCCCCAAGGTATATGGTTCAGTGGTCCCATAGAGCTTAAAAGCAATGTAAATCTCCACCTTGAATCCGGCTCTGTAATACTCTTTTCCGACAATTATAAAGACTACCCTCTTATATACACAAGCTTTGAAGGCTTTTTTATGTACAGATGTGTTTCTCCCCTCTACGGTAAAGACCTTGAAAATGTAGCCGTAACCGGAAAGGGTGTTATAGACGGTAACGGTGATGCCTGGAGACCCGTAAAGGATTGGAAGCTTACCGAAAGAGCCTGGAAAAAGCTTACGGCAAAGGGTGGCTATGTAGAGCAATCGGGAGATACCAAAATTTGGTGGCCATTTGAAATAAATGCACAGGCAGATGCCCATTTCAAAAAAGAGCCTTCGGCTTACAAAGATAAAGAGATATGCCAAAAATATCACCCCTACCTTCGCCCTGCACTTTTCAACCTTACAAAGTGTAAAAATGTACTTATAGAAGGCGTGACTATACAAAACTCCCCTGCCTGGGCATTACACCCTTGGCTTTGCGAGGATATCACCATAAGAAATATAAGCATAAGAAACCCTTGGTATTCACAAAATGGCGACGGTCTTGACCTTGACAGCTGTAAAAACGCCCTTATCGTAGGCTCTTCCTTCGATGTAGGCGATGATGCCATCTGTATGAAATCGGGAAAAAATGAGGACGGAAGAGAGCTTGGCGTACCTACCGAAAACGTTAAAATATCGGATTGTACCGTATTCCACGGCCACGGTGGTTTTGTAGTGGGCAGTGAGATGAGTGGCGGTATCAAAAACGTATATGTTAAAAACTGCCTCTTCATAGGCACCGATGTAGGCCTTCGCTTTAAAAGCTGTTTAGGCAGAGGCGGAGTTGTAGAGGACATATTCATAGAAGATATAAATATGACAAACATCCCGGGAGAAGCCATAATATTTACAATGGGCTACGATATGGATACAAAAGAGGGACAGGAAGTTTCCCTTGAAGAAGTTCCCGAATTTAAAAACATATACATAAGTGATGTTGTTTGTACATCTGCGGGAAAACCCATAACCATATCGGGACTTCCTCAAATACCCGTTCACCATGTATATATGTCAAACATAGATATAGTTTCCGAAGGTGATATAAAGGAAAGCTATGCCGAAAACATTGTAAAAGAAAATATAAATATAGTTAGGAAATAAAGGTATGCAAACGGGAAAATTACCCGATTCTGTTCTGAATAAGCTTATTATAGAGCCTATAACAGAAAACAGTGTCGAGAGAAAAGAAGTATTGTTAAAACCCTCCGTGGGCGAGGATTGTGCAGCCGTAAATTTCGGTGATAATATTTGTATAGCCTCTACAGACCCTATAACGGGAGCTGTAAAGGATATAGGAAAGCTTGCCGTACATATAAACACAAACGATATAGCGGCAGGAGGCGGAGAGCCTGTAGGTATACTTGTAACTACTCTTCTTCCCACGGATATTACCTATGAGGATATAAAAAAAATAACAGAGGATATTTATACCGAGGCAAAAAAGCTGAACATCGTCGTTTTGGGAGGCCACACAGAGGTAACGGATGCCGTTAAAAAGCCTATAATATCCTGTACGGTATTGGGAAAAACAAAAAAAATAATATCCTCTTCGGGAGCAAAGGCGGGAGACAGTGTTATAATCACAAAGTATGCCGCTCTTGAGGGAAGCTGTATATTGGCAAAGGAAAGGGATATTCCCCTTTCCCCCTCGGAAAAAGAAGATATTGAAAATATGTCCGAGATGCTCTCTGTGGTAAAAGAAGGAAGTATAGCCTCAAAACTTGGAGTACACGCCATGCACGATATTACGGAGGGAGGCGTTTTAGGTGCTTGCTGGGAGGTAGCTACCTGCTCAAATACAGGCATATACATAGATGCGGATACTATCCCCCTCCTTCCCGTAACAAAAAAGATATGCGACCACCTAGGTGCCGACCCCCTGAAACTTATATCCAGCGGCTCCATGCTCATGGCAAGTGATAAAGGGAAAGAACTTGTAAAAGAACTGGAAAAAAACGGTATAAAAGCAACTATTATAGGAAAATTTACAGAAGACACAAAAAAGATATACAAATATCAAAATAAAGAATACCCCCTCGAAGAGCCGGGAAGCGATGAACTTTACAGAGTGTAGATCTTAAAAATACGTGGAGATCCCCTATAATTTATCGAAGCTAAAAAAGGGAAAATCGAATTTTACACGCAAATGCCAAAATTTGATTTTCCCTTTTTTTATTTTAGTCGGTAAATTATTGTTTGTGGGTGTGCACTACCTTTGTGGGTTTGAAGGGTCTGAATAGCTCTGTGAGCATAGGTGTTGTTTGCTCCATCGTCAGCCCTATGGGCTTCCTCCCCCTCCCGGGGTGGGTACCTCTCCGTCACAGCTCCGCTGTGCCACCTCTCCTTTCAGGCGAGGCTTTTCCGATATTTCGGGCTTTGTTTTTTATTTCTTACTTTGTTGCTACTCTAATGTTCTAATGTACGTTTGCCACATTCAACTCCTAAGCCACATCGACACTCCATATTTGAGTGCATCCGTAAGGCGTAAAAAGCAACTGTCATAATAATCTTTGTATACATCGGCAAAACCCGTTCTTTCGTTAAGGTTTTCTTCAATAATGATTATTTTGTAAACAAAATTCTTATCCTCATTGTTGCCAAAAAGTTTGACGGCTTTTTTTATATAAGGGTGCCTCTAAAAAGTGCTATTGAAGTAAAATTGAGATAGCTTGTTCGAGGACTAGGAAATGGCTCGAAGCCAATGTAGAGCATTGGTGAGAGACATTGACGACGTATTCGGGCAAGATAGCCAATTTTACGATTTATGAGTTTT
>JAFSVK010000111.1 GCA_017444985.1 Bacillota bacterium | reverse complement strand
GCTATTGAAGTAAAATTGAGATAGCTTGTTCGAGGACTAGGAAATGGCTCGAAGCCAATGTAGAGCATTGGTGAGAGACATTGACGACGTACTCGGGCAAGATAGCCAATTTTACGATTTATGAGTTTTTAGAGGTGCCCATCATATATAACAGGGTAAAAGCAAGCAAAACTTTGACCTCTCTTACCGTCTATTTGAAAAAATATGTGAGTAAGATATATGCTCTTGCCTATTTCGCGGGAGGGGTCTGTCTTTTTTTAAACGGAAATGCCAAACTCCTCTCCTACATGGCGCTTCCCTTTATCGTACTTTGCTACACCCTTGTAATGCGCAAAATGATCGGTAGAAAGCGCTCCTTCTCTGCGCTTGATATCAAGCCCCTGCTCGGACATGACAACAACGGCTCCTGCCCGAGCAATCACTCCGCAGCTTCCATGATAATAGCTTTGAGCCTTGCCGACATACACCCCATATTGGGCGCGGTATTTATCGCCCTCTCTCTCTTAACGGGTACGAGCCGTATAGCTGCGGGTGTGCACTATCCTCTTGATGTGTCACTGGGCCGGCTTATAGCAATAGCCGTAAAATGCATACATATAGCCGCAAGAGCCGTGATATAAAAGCTATCTGTTTAAAATATAAAAAGAGGATGCGAAAAAGCGTATTTTGTTTTTTCACATCCTCTTTTTTGTGTTTGTATAATTCGGTTTTTGTTTATCTTGAACCCGAAATACCTCTCACCACCGAATCGCTCGATTTGAAAACGCTTCCGTAGACTTCTTCAAACAATCTCAATCCACCGTCATAGCCCACAAAGCTCTTATTGACTATAACCGTCTCATTTAAGGGGAGGCTTAAGTATACATATTTGCTTTTTAAATCAAGGGCAAGAAATTTCTCCCATGAGCTTCCCAAAATGACTGTTTTTTCGGGTCTTTCGATTTTATTTTTTATATCTTCCTGTATAAGTCCGCCGTCATATTCTATTGTAAGGGTGTCGGTAAATTCCTCGCCTTTTGATACGAGGATATTATTCAACTCTTCTTTGTATTTATCGGCGGGGCTGTCGGTAATATATATCCCTTTGGGGATAAAACCCAGTTCATTTACAAGATAGTTGCTCACACCTATGGCATAAGTACTGTCTGCAACCGTGAAAAGTTCGGAAGGGAGAGAGTTTCGAAATTCGGCTATAAAATCGGCTTTGGAAAGAAAATAATCATAGTATATCCTTTCTTCATTGGCGATCACCTTTTCAACGGTATTTTTATCAATACCCGCAAACTCAGCCACTTCTCTTAAAAATTTGCTCGTTTCCTTTGCACCTACGGGCAATACGGGATAGTGTAAGTATGGTGTTTTATACTTTCTTTCCAAAAGTTTGACCGCATCAAGACCCACCCAAGGGGAAATGAGAAGGTTAAATTTTGCGTTTGGGATGTTTTTCCACTCGGATACTCCGTCACTGCTGCTGCCAAAAAGTATATTTACTTTCAGCCCTATCTTTTCGAGGAGTTTTTTTATTTCGATTAAGTCGCCTCTCCAGTAGGGATCTTGAAATGGCACCACGCTGAATACATTTACAAGTTTTGCGTCGACATTCGGCTCTGCATTGCCGACAAATTGATTTATTATCTCTCGTAAAACAACGTTGTGACCGTAGTAGGTGTTCCCCTTAAAGCCCGCAGTTTCCGTACCCACCACGGGATAGCCCTGTGCGGCAAATCTCTTTGCCACACCTATGGAATCATCGCCCACAATGTCTGCCGTACATCCCGTAAGCACCACGAACAGGTCTCCGTTCAAGACTTTAAGTGCTCCGTTTATGGTATCTTCCAGTTTCCTTTCACCGCCAAAAACCACTTCTTGTTCGCTTGTGTTCGTACAGGAGACCGTTGCTCCTCCTGCAAATCCTTCCCCCTGAAAGCCGGCTCCCGTACCGGCAAATTCATGTGCCTTGGAGGAACAACCCGGCCCCGCATGTACGATAGGGTGTGCATTGGGTATGGCGGCAACTGTCTGTTGCGCTGCAAGAGCACAGGAAAATCTCGGCTGTTCTATTATTCCGCTCATTATTTGTTGCTCCTTTCAAAATAAAGGGGATCGTCCACCTCGTCGAGCCACCAATCGGAATAGGGCAAAACCGCATGTTCCGCGATGTTGTCTATCAATTTTTTGGTTCTCAAGGCTTCATAAAGGCTCTCTCCCAACTTGATCACACCGTCATAGCCTACTGTGATGTTGGCATCACCCGCAAAAAATGTGGGTATTCCCAACTTCGTGCCCAAAGTGGTCAAGTGCTCGTGTCTTATAAGCAAAAAGTCGGGTTTTACCTTTTTCAATATTTTAATTATCTGATAGGGCTGACTGTTACATACCGAAAAATTCTCGATATTTCCGTTGGAAGTAACAAGTTCTTGCAAGGTGTTCACCTGTTTGTCGGAATCGGTATGTTGATCGTGATGCAGGGCTGTCACACCCGCAATTTTTAAACCGAGATCCTTGACAATATTAGCCATATTATGTGCAAAGGAGTCGCCCATTATAACATAAACGCTTTTACCTTGCAATTTTTCTTTCAGAACATCCAAGCGAGGTTTTATCCTCTCATGTTCCGCCTCTATAACTTCATCTACTATATTCGTTTTATTCGTATATTTCGCTATCTCTCGCAACCATTTGTCTGTCCAATCTATACCGTAGGGAGCAGGTGCCTTCACCTCGGGTACTCCGTATTTTTCTTCAAGAACGGCATTTATATACGTGGACAGTGTTTCACATATGGTAGCCGAACAGGCCGCTTCCGTCATTTCCGCAAGCCCTTGCACGCTTGAAAGAGGGGCAAGGTAGTTGACTCTAAGCCCAAGTTTTGCAAGCAAGGGAGAAAATGTGTCGGAATTCACAAAGTTAAAAACATTGACAAGGTCCGCTTGTTTTTTCTTTGCGGGTTTAACTATTTTTCTCAATATACCGTGGAAGGCGGCATCAAAACCGCTTGACCAAACCTTTGACTTAAAGCCCTCGCAGTATATGGGAATGATGGGATATCCAAGTTTTTGCTCCTCTTCGTTTGCAACGCTTTCAAGGTCTTCACCTATTATGCCCGAAGCACAGGAAGCCTGTATAAATATAGCTTTGGGTTTAAATCTTCTGTCCGCCTCGCTTATGGCATGGCGAAGCTTTTCTGCGGCACCGTATACCGTGTCTTTTTCCAAAATATTGCTGCTGACAAGTTTTAAAGATTGTGTTTTCAATCCTCTTGAAGCGGTAACAGCTCTTGTGGCGATATTAAATCTTGAGGCATTTATACAACACCCTATGGGGGCATGACTTATGACCGCCGCATCTTCTATAAAGCAGGTGGCTGTTTCTGCACAGCTTTCGGCACAGGCAGCACATTGCCCATAATAACGTCCTTTACAAGTCAACGCCTTTTCCTTTGATTTATCTATAAGAGTTTGGGCATCGCCGTTGTAAGACAAAATGGAATGAAGTCTTCTTTCTCTTACATCAACCTCGGCGGTTTCTTTAAATACTGCCATTTTTATCCTCCTTTAGGGAATCGTTCATTTGGTATTGGTAGCTTTAAACTCTTCATAAAGTTCTTTATATATTTCGTCATCGGGGTTTTCTTCAAGTATTTGTGTTATAGCCTCCTCAAACAAAGAAGTATCAATATAATCCGCTATATTTACATTTCCTTTTGCATATTTGATGTCAACCATCGTATCGTAGAAATCTATAAATTTGTCTTTGGCGGGTTGAGGGTTTATACCCAAATGACCGTATTCATACAGTTGTCCTCTCAAAACGTCCTCATCTATCTTTATAAAGTTTTGTAACAATTCCACGGTCTTATCCGGGTCTGTTTTTAAAAGTTTGTACGCCTTTATATGTGCTCTTAAAAGATGAACATAACTTTCTCTGTCGCTTTCAAGTTGATTTTTGGTGGTAAGCACACGGCAGCAAATGAAATCGGGCCTTAATTCGTCCACGTGCTTTACTACGGCAAAGCCTTGTTCTTCTGCGGTCACTCTGAATGTAAGCGCTATGATTCCAAGATCGACAGTACCTTTTCTGAGTGCCTCCATGATTGTATTTGAGTTGGCAAGTTCTATAAATTCTATTGTGCTTAGATCTACACCGTGATCTTTGAGATAACCTCTGAAGGCAATATCACCTGTGTCAAGTCTGTACACACCAACTTTTTTTCCGCCCAAAGTTTCTTGGTTAAGCTCCTTGAATTCGTCCTTTCTTTCGGGAAGGCAGAATATTGCCGAACCTGCCGTCATCGAACCTCCGATTATGACAAGGTCGTTTCCGTCTTCTATAAATTCTATGGGTGCGGGAGCGCCCCCGCCCGCAACATTTATCTTCCCCGTAAGAAGGGGAGGGAACTGTTCTGCCGCGGTGTTAAGAGGTGTGAGGTTGACGTTCAGACCTTCTTCGTCATAGTATCCCGCATATTTTGAAAGGGCGATAAGGGCATTTGACACCATGGTATTGCTACATGCGATCTCAAAATCTTTTTTCTCATTCGAAGCTGCACTTTGTGCTTGTTCGGTTTGTGAATTCTCAGGGGTGGTCGCATTTTTACCGCAACCTGTTAACATCGCAAAGGCAAGACCCACTCCCAACAGTTTGTACAATAGTTTCATGATATATTCCTCCTATTTCCATTTTATGAAAGCCTTATCGGCTATTTCTATAAGTTTACTGAGTATTGTGACCACAACACCTATCATTATTATTCCGGCGATCGCCCTTTTATAGTCCGCAAAATCGGAATAGTACTTTACATACCAGCCAAGACCCGATGTAGCACCTATCATTTCCGCCGCCGTCAGTACCATGAAGGAACTTGCAAGAGAGACCGTAAGTCCCTTCACAACTCCGGGCAAACTGTAGGGCAAAAGCACATTCAACAGCAGATCTAAAGAAGTGATATTCAGCGTTTTTGCGGAATCGAGTATCTTTCTGTCTATATTTGACACGTTTATTATCATACTCATAAAAGTGCCCCAAAAAATAGAACAGAAAATAACGAATATCTGTGCGACCTTAAAACTCGGCAAAAGTGCTACCGCATAAGGTATATACACGATGGGTGGTATGGTGCTCACCACCTTGGCGATGGGAAAAAGTGCTTCCCGTAAATTTTTAAACCAGCCGACCACAAGCCCGAGCCCTATACCCAAAGTCAAGGCAAAAAAGAAGCCTATGGATAAGAGCCAAAGAGAGCTTCCCAGCCCTTCCAATATTTTTAAATAATCGGTTGCGAAAACGCCGAATACATTTTGCGGTACGGGGTAGAGCATGGTATTTGAAGTTTCAAATTTTGTGGTTACAAATGTCCAAATATCGAAAAATGCAAATACTATGATGCTGATATTTCGTATTGCCGTCTTTTTTCTTCGCACGATCAAGTTTATTTCAAATAACACAGCCACCAATGTAAATACAAAGCGATCTTCTATTTTAGGTATACAAGGTGTATATATAAGCAATATCAAAAGTGCAAAAAGTAAATGCGGAAGTATTTCATAAAAATAAGATAATACCTTTTTCACAGCACCACCTCCTTGTTTCCGATACTTTCGCCCACATCTTTATAGAATAAACTCATTATCTCTTGTCGTAGATTTCGGTAGTGCTTTGTTTTGTATATATCCTCCCTTTTTCTGGGTCGATGAAAGTTGACTTCTATATCCCTTTCTATTTTCTTGTTTCGCATAAACAATATTCTGTCGGATAAAAGGATAGCCTCATCTATATCGTGAGTGACAAGAACAATAGTCTTTTTGCTTTTCTCGTTTTCCAAAAGCTCCGACAGAAGATCTTGAAGAGTTTCCCTGTTTTTGGCATCTACGGCACCAAAGGGTTCATCCATCAAAAGAATGTCGGTCTCCATGGCAAGTGTTCTTGCTATCGCAACTCTCTGCTGCATTCCACCCGAAAGTTGATACGGATATTTGTTTTCAAATCCTTCAAGCCCCACGAGCTTTAGATATTCCTTAGCCCTTTCGTTCAGCTCTTTTCGCGATATATTTTTTTTAACCTGCTTTATCCCAAAGCTGACATTTTTTTTGGAAGTCATCCAAGGGAATAGAGAATAATGTTGAAAAACAACGCTTCTGTTTTTGTCCGTTCCGATGGATTCTTTATCATCTATATAGAACTTCCCAGCTGTCGGCTCTCTCAATCCCGAAAGGATGCTCAATGTTGTGCTTTTCCCGCAGCCGCTCGAACCTATAATAGTAACAAATTCTCCTTCATCCACCGAAAAATTCAAATCTTCCAAAGCACTGTATTTGTTATTGTCATCGTTATATTCCAAATACACATGCTCAAGCCGTATTTTTTTCATTCGTTTACCTCCTTCCCATTGGATGAAAGCATTATATTGCATTTTGCCTCTTTTGACAAATACACCGATGTTATCGCTAATTATAAAAATCATTAAAATTTTCAAATAATAATCACTAACTATTTATTTTGCTTATGGGCGCCCAATGTCACTAAGTTAAGGATTTACAACATCTCTAATAAATCCTTAACAAAAAGAGAAAATCAGTAAAGGGCACCTCTAAAAACTCATAAATCGTAAAATTGGCTATCTTGCCCGAGTACGTCGTCAATGTCTCTCACCAATGCTCTACATTGGCTTCGAGCCATTTCCTAGTCCTCGAACAAGCTATCTCAATTTTACTTC
>JAFSVK010000110.1 GCA_017444985.1 Bacillota bacterium | reverse complement strand
TTTTTCGGAGAACCTGTCAAGGGAGCCCCTACGGGGTGACTACATACTGCCTCGGGTTCAGAATCCGAAAACAGTCTTTTGGAACATCTAAAGAAACGAAAAATTTTATAAAATGTGTCAAGTAAAATTGACAACTTCAAAGCGTTCTTTTGCCTTTTCAAAAATTTCTTCATAGGTCATTTAAAATTACCTTCTTTCATAAACGCAAATCGCATTTTTATTTATTGTATTACCAAAGCGTTTATATGTCAAGTTTCGACATATTTTTAGATTGACAAAAAAGATTTGCCTTATAAAATAATTATTTTTCGTCAATTCTCTCTATCTTGAATATTACCGGGCGTGTTCCGTCGGAACAGCAGGCTATCATTTCGTTTTCCTTTTTCATCCAGCCTTTCATAATAGAACCGCCCTGCAAACCTGTATAGATGTATCTTGAAATCGCATCCCACGCTTCGGAGCAGTGAGGCATTTTCGGACCACCTGCAACAGTGTCTGGATCGGCACTGGTTTTTACAAGTGTATTTAATCCGCCGTGCCAAAAATGATCGTTGTTTTCATCTCTTTCAAAGATGAATTCATCACCGATGTTATAGCAAGGACAGACACCCGAATTTGGATCGGCACAATACTGCTGCTGAAGTTCGGGATATAATTTTTTGTCAATTACAGTTACTTTTACTTTGTGTATCATAGCGCACCTCATTTCATTTTATATCGTCAAAACAGCATTGTTAATATATAAAAAGTATAACTCATAAAATAAATGCGGTCAATAATAATTATCAATTTTCTGTCAATTTCTGATACAGATACATATAAAAAAGCATAAAACTTTTTATAGGGGCTTATATATTGGCTGTTTATTAAAAACACAGCGGTATGGTATAACATAAAATTATAGTGCTATGCAAAATCGGCATTGTACTTTTTTTGAAAATAGGATTACAATAAATATACATACAACAATTTTCATTATAATACGAGGAGGAACTTATATGGAATATTTAACACTATCAAACGGAGTAAAAATGCCTTTGGAGGGATTTGGTGTATTTCAGGTACCCGATCCTGCGGTTTGCACACAGGCTGTTTATGATGCCATAAAAACAGGCTATCGTCTTATTGATACGGCTGCGCTCTATATGAATGAAGAGGCTGTCGGCCAGGCAATAAAAAAAGCTGTTGCGGACGGTCTTGTGACTCGTGAGGAGCTGTTCATCACAACAAAGGTATGGGCAAGCGATGCTTCTTATGAAGGTACGAAAAAGGCTTTTGATATTTCGATGAAAAAGCTGGGACTTGATTATCTTGACTTATATCTTATTCACCAGCCTTACGGAGATGTTTACGGTGCGTGGAAAGCTATGACGGAATTATACACCGAGGGCAAGATAAAGGCTATCGGTGTTGCAAACTTCTATATAGGCAAGTTTACCGAATTTGCGGAGATCGTTGAAACAAAACCTATGGTAAATCAGATAGAACTGCACCCGTTCTATGCACAATATGATGCTATTGAAAATATGAAGCAGTACGGTTGTGTTCCACAGGCTTGGGGACCTCTTGCAGAGGGAAAACACGGTATCTTCACTCATCCCGTTTTAGGCGAGATAGGAGCAAAATACAACAAAACTGCGGCACAGATCGCTTTGAAATGGAACGCACAGAGAGGAGTATCTATAATACCAAAATCCGTCCATATCGAGAGAATGGAACAGAATATTGATATATGGGACTTCACTATTTCCGATGGAGATATGAAGAAAATAGATGCGCTTGATTTGGGACACAGCGAGATAATAGACCACAATGATCCCGAAGTTGTTAAATATATTCTCTCTGCAAAAACTGATTCTTAATAATAGCCGAGAGGAGAAGAATAATGGAATTAAAATTAATATCGGTCTGCATACTGGGTGCTTCGCTTGTGTTAAGTGCTTGTGCCAAAAGCGGAAATGAAATATCGAAAACACAGAATACAAATGTTGTTGCCGAAAATACGATGAACAACGAGAACAAAGTTCTTGTTGCATATTTTGCTTACAGTGAAAACATTGGCGATACTTCGGCTATGAATATTGATGCAATAACTTCTGCAAGTTTAAACGGAGATACGAAAAACAAAGAAGGAAATTTTGAAGTTGTCAATTTTACTTGACACATTTTATAAAATTTTTCGTTTCTTTAGATGTTCCAAAAGACTGTTTTCGGATTCTGAACCCGAGGCAGTATGTAGTCACCCCGTAGGGGCTCCCTTGACAGGTTCTCCGAAAAA
>JAFSVK010000109.1 GCA_017444985.1 Bacillota bacterium | reverse complement strand
TAAATCGTAAAATTGGCTATCTTGCCCGAGTACGTCGTCAATGTCTCTTACCAATGCTCTACATTGGCTTCGAGCCATTTCCTAGTCCTCGAACAAGCTATCTCAATTTTACTTCAATAGCACTTTTTAGAGCTCCCCTTATTTCAAAGCTTCATTCAATATTTTTTTTGCATTCTCAACACTTTCGTGTGTGGGAGGTGATACTCCCTCAAGACTGTAGGGTATACCCAACTGCTCCCATTTAAATATTCCGAGAGTATGGTATGGCAATACCTCTATCTTTTTTACATTTTTAAGAGTAGATATAAAATCTCTCGTTTTACGCAAATATTCCTCATTATCGGTTATACCCGGAACAAGTACCTGTCTTATCCATACGGGTTTATCAATATCCGAAAGATATTTTAAACAATCCAAAATATTTTCGTTGGTCTTACCCGTAAGCTTTTTATGTTCCTGAGGGTCTATATGTTTTATATCCACAAGAAGAAGGTCGGTATATTCCATAAGCTCTTTAAACTTTGAGAAGAAGGGCTCCTGTCTTGTAAAAGGCTCTGCCGCCGTGTCTATGCAGGTATTTACACCTTCTTTTTTAGCTTTTTTTAAAAGCTCTGAGAGAAAGTCTATCTGCACCAAAGGGTCTCCCCCGCTTACCGTTATACCACCGTTTTTGCCCCAATATGCCTTACACCTTAAAGCCTTTTCCAAAAGCTCATCCGCTGTTTGCATATTATCTTGCGTTAATTTCCAAGTGTCGGGATTGTGACAAAATTTACACCTAAGATTACAGCCTTTTAAAAATATAATATATCTTATACCGGGTCCGTCCACAGAGCCAAAGGACTCTACGGAGTGGACCGCACCTTTTAATTCCATATATATCCACCTTTCGGTATAAAAACAGGGACTGTGAAAAAATAAAATATCACAGTCCCTGTTTATTTTAGTTCTCAGACGATGCCTATATTACATTGCCTTGTGGCAAGTTCTGCTTATAACGTCGTTCTGCTGTTCTGTTGTTAAATCTATAAATTTAACGGCATAACCCGAAACTCTTATTGTAAAGTTAGCATATTCGGGCTTTTCGGGATGAGCCTGTGCATCAAGAAGCTTCTCTGTACCAAATACGTTTACATTTATATGGTGAGCACCCTTGTTGAAGTAGCCGTCGATAACGCCTGCAAGAGTTTTCTTCTGCTCGCTTTCGTTGTGACCTAAAGCTTCGGGGCTTATTGTCTGTGTATTTGATATACCGTCAAGAGCATACTCATAAGGAAGTTTTGCAACAGAGTTAAGAGATGCTATAAGACCGTTCTTCTCTGCACCGTAGGAAGGATTTGCACCGGGTGAAAGAGGCTCGCCGGCCTTTCTACCGTCGGGAAGAGAACCTGTAGCCTTACCGTATACTACATTTGAAGTAATTGTAAGTATAGAGGTGGTAGGCTCTGAATCTCTGTATGTGTGGTGCTTCTTTATCTTCTTTAAGAAGGTCTTTAAAAGCCATACTGCAATGTCGTCAGCTCTGTCATCGTCATTTCCGTAACGAGGGAAATCGCCCTCTACTTCAAAATCAAGAGCCATATCCTTAGCAACATCCACTACCTTAACTTCCATTTCCCCTGTTTCGGGATTCTTGACTTTCTTCTTAACCTCTACATCTCCTCTGATAACTTTAACTTTAGCATACTTAACAGCCGAAAGCGAGTCAACAACATGGGAGAAACCTGCAATACCCGTTGCAAATGTTCTTCTTACATCCGTATCTATAAGAGCCATCTCGGCAGCCTCATAGTAATACTTATCATGCATGTACTGTATAAGGTTAAGTGTATTTACATAAAGACCCGCAAGCCAATCCATCATCTTGTCATACTTAGCCATAAGCTCGTCATAATCAAGATATTCGCTTGTTATAGGTGCATAAGCGGGGCCACACTGTTCACCGGTCTTAACATCCTTACCGCCGTTCATAGCGTAAAGAAGACACTTTGCAAGGTTTGCTCTTGCTCCGAAGAACTGCATTTCCTTACCTGTCTGTGTAGCGGATACACAGCAGCAGATAGAATAGTCATCACCCCATACGGGACGCATAACATCATCGTTTTCATACTGTATGGAACTTGTTCTTACGGAAACCTTTGTTGCATATTCCTTGAAATCCTGAGGAAGGGATGAACAGTAAAGTACTGTAAGGTTAGGCTCGGGTGAAGGTCCCATATTCTCTAAAGTATGGAGAAATCTGAAATCGTTCTTTGTAACCATGGATCTTCCGTCCTGACCCATACCTGCCACCTCAAGTGTAGCCCATACGGGATCGCCCGAGAAGAGTTCATTATAGGACTTGATTCTTGCGAATTTTACCATTCTGAGCTTCATTACAAAATGGTCGATAAGCTCCTGAGCCTCTTCCTCTGTGATCACGCCGTTTTTAAGATCTCTTTCGATATATATATCAAGGAAGGTGGAAACTCTACCTACACTCATTGCGGCACCGTTCTGAGTTTTGATAGCTGCAAGATAACCGAAGTAAAGCCATTGTACAGCTTCTTTTGCGGTTTGTGCGGGCTGAGAAATGTCATAGCCGTAGGACTTAGCCATGACCTTCATTTTCTTTAAAGCCTTTATTTGCTCTGCAAGCTCTTCTCTCAAACGTATAACATTGTCTGTCATGGTACCGTCGCCACAGTTTGCAAGATCATCCTGCTTCTGAGCAATAAGGTAATCAATACCGTAAAGAGCAACTCTTCTGTAATCGCCTACAATACGTCCTCTGCCGTAGGTATCGGGAAGACCTGTAAGTATCTTGTTGTGACGAACCTGCTTCATCTCGGGTGTGTAAGCATCAAAAACAGCCTGGTTGTGTGTCTTGTGATACTTGTTGAATATCTCGTCAAATCTGGGATTAATTTCGTAGCCGTACATTGCTGCTGCCTGCTGAGCCATCTTTATACCACCGAAAGGCATAAATGCTCTCTTAAGAGGCTTATCGGTCTGAAGACCTACTACCTTTTCAAGATCTTTTAAAGATTCATCTATATATCCGGGACCGTAAGCGTCAATGTCTGATACTACTTCCGTTTCGCACTCAAGTACGCCGCCCTTAGCTCTTTCTTCCTTCTGGAGTTCGGATAATTTGCCCCAAAGCTTATTGGTAGCTTCGGTGGGACCCGATAAAAAGCTTTCGTCTCCGCGATACTCTGTATAGTTGTGCTGTATAAAGTCTCTTACATTGACTTCATCTGTCCAAAGGCCGCTTTCAAAGCCCTGCCACTGTGTTTTCATTTTAACAATCCTCCGTAGAATGCTATTCTTTTTTTCAATTACAAAGGCTATTATATATTTTTTATATTAAATCGTCAAGTAAATTTTAACAAAAAAATAGCGAAAAGTTTATTCAATTTTAAACTAATGACTGTAATTTTTAAAGAAATTTCACATATTTTTAAACCGATTTTTGTATAATTTGTACACGAATTTTTGCAATAAGTATTCTACTTGTAAGTATTCTAAAAAAAATTATATTATATGTATTCTGTTATAGTGTTAAATCTCTATAGTAATATTTATATTTTAGTATGTAAAAATAATGACTCTTCCCATCGGAACGACACGTGGGTCGTTCCCTACTGATTTCTCAAAGGTTTTGAAATAATGATATTTTTTTTATATCTCTATATGTAAAGATTTCTGTAAATTATTGATATAAGGGCACCTCTAAAAACTCATAAATCGTAAAATTGGCTATCTTGCCAGATTGCGTCATCAATGTCTCTCACCAATGCTCTACATTGGCTTCGAGCCATTTCCTAGTCCTCGAACAAGCTATCTCAATTTTACTTCAATAGCACTTTTTAGAGGTACCCATAAGAGAACCTTTAAAAAGTCATAAATCGTAAAATTAGCTATCTTGTCCGATTGCGTCATCAATGTCTCTCACCAATGCTCTACATTGACTTCGTGCCATTTCCTATTCCTCGAACAAGATATCTCAATTTTACTTCAATAGCACTTTTTAGAGTTCCCCATAAGAAAAAGACCGGGTTTGACCGATCTTTTTCTTACTTTTTCTTATTCCGTATAATCGTCAAAGGTTATCATACCCTCTACGGATTGACCCGCAGGTATCATGGGGAATACCTTTTCATCTCTGTCTATTTCGCATATTATAAGAGAGGTCTTTCCCGACTCTATGGCTGCTCTTATGGCAGGCTCCACTTCTTCGGGCTTTGTAACATTAAATGTATTTGCCTTGTAAGCCTCACCGAGTTTTACAAAATCCGTAGCTTTGTCAAGATTTGTATTGGAATATCTTCCGTCATAGAAGAAATCTTGCCACTGTCTAACCATACCGAGAACATGGTTATTTATGACCACCTCTATAATAGGCACCTCATTTGCAACCGCAGTAGCCATTTCAATGTGGTTCATGTAGAAACAACCGTCTCCCGCAATATTGAAAACAACTTTATTGGGATTACCCACCTTAGCACCTATAGCGGCACCGAGACCGTAGCCCATGGTTCCCAGACCTCCCGAGGTTATAAAGTGACGAGGGTACTTGCACTCTATAAACTGACAAGCCCACATCTGATGCTGTCCCACCTCGGTAACGATGATCTCCTCACCACCGCAGATCTCATTTATTTTCTGCATAATGAACTGAGGCTTTAAAGTACCGTCATCCTCATACTTTAAAGGATATTTTTCTTTATACTCTTTAATATGAGCCATCCACTCGGAGTTATTCTTAGACTCAAGCATAAAGTTAAGTCTTTCAAGCACCGTTTTAACATCTCCTATGACAGAGCTTGAAGAAACGATATTTTTATCTATCTCCGCAGGGTCTATATCAATATGCAATATCCTGGCATTTGGTGCAAATTTTGCAAAACTTGTGGCAACTCTGTCACTGAATCTTGCTCCGAGGGCGATGAAAAGATCGCACTCATTGGCTATTTTGTTGGATGTTACCGTACCGTGCATACCTATCATACCCGTATAGTTAGGCATATCAGCGGGAACTATTCCCAAGGACATGGCAGTAGAAGTTACGGGAGCATCTATCTTTTTAACAAATTTTACCACCTCATCCGAAGCTTCGGAGATAACGGTACCTCCGCCACAGTATACAAAGGGCTTTTTAGCGGAATTTATAAGCTCTGCAGCCTTTTCAAGGTCCTCTACGGTAATACTGTCATGGTCTCTTTCTATGGGATAGGGCTTTTGAGGTATGTACTCTGCCACAGCAGCCGTAACGTCTTTTGTAATATCTACGAGTACGGGGCCGGGGCGTCCACTTTTAGCTATATAGAAAGCCTTTCTTATAGTATCCGCAAGCTTATTGACATCCTTAACTATAAAGTTGTGCTTTGTTATGGGCATAGTCACACCCGCTATATCTATTTCCTGAAAAGAATCCTTTCCAAGAAGAGATACCGCTACATTACCCGTAATGGCAACCAAAGGAACAGAGTCCATATAAGCCGTCGCTATGCCCGTAACAAGGTTTGTGGCACCGGGGCCGCTGGTCGCAAGACAAACACCTACCTTACCCGTAGACCTGGCATAACCGTCTGCCGCATGGGCAGCACCTTGCTCGTGGCTTGTAAGATAATGCTTTATTTCGTTTTGATGCTTGTAAAGAGCATCGTATATATTAAGTACAGCTCCTCCGGGATAACCGAAAATGGTATCTACCCCTTGCTCAAGGAGACATTTTACTAAAATTTCGGAACCGTTGATTTGCATACACACACTCCTTATTATTCCAAAACAGCGCCCTTATCCGCACTTGTTACAAGCTTTGCGTATCTTGCAAGCCAGCCTGTTTTTATCTTGGGCTCGGGAGCAGTCCAATTTGCTTTTCTTCTTTCCATCTCCTCATCGGAAATTTTAAGATTTACCTTACCTGCATTTATATCTATTTCTATTATGTCGCCCTCTTCTATAAGCGCAAACTCACCGCCTGCGGCAGCCTCGGGACTTACATGTCCTATACTTGCACCTCTTGAGGCACCGCTGAAACGACCGTCGGTTATAAGAGCAACCTCTTTGTCAAGCTTCATACCCGCAAGTGCGGAGGTAGGCGAGAGCATTTCCCTCATACCCGGACCACCCTTGGGGCCTTCGTATTTTATAACAACAACATCTCCGGGAACTATCTTGCCTCCGAATATAGCGGCAATGGTCTCTTCCTCGGAATTGAACACTCTTGCGGGACCTGTATGTGAAAGCATTTCGGGTGCAACGGCACTTCTTTTTACAACACAGCCGTTTTTAGCTATATTACCTTTAAGAACAGCAATACCTCCCGTTGTGGAATAAGGATTTTCCACTGTACGGATAATATCCCCATCTGCGCCCGAGAAACCTTCTATATTCTCACCCACGGTTTTAAGTGTTACGGTAGGATTATCAAGCTCTAAAAGACCAAGCTTGTTTATCTCAGCCATAACAGCTCTTATACCGCCTACTTCGTTAAGCTCCTCTATATAGTGTCCGCCTGCGGGTGCAAGGTGGCAAAGGTTGGGTGTTTTTGCACTTATTTCATTTGCCATTTCAAGGTCTATGCTGATACCTGCCGCATGAGCTATAGCGGGAAGGTGAAGCATGGAATTGGTGGAACAACCCAATGCCATATCCATTGTAAGAGCATTTCTGAATGCCTTCATATTCATAATGTCTCTCGGGCAAAGATTTTTCTCTATAAGCTTCATGACCTGCATACCCGCATGCTTTGCAAGACCTATTCTATCACCGTATACCGCAGGTATCGTTCCGTTTCCGGGAAGTGCCATACCTATGACCTCACTCAAGCAGTTCATAGAGTTTGCCGTATACATACCCGAACATGAACCGCAGGAGGGACAGGACTTATCCTCATATTCCTTAAGTTCTTCCGCTGTTATCTTTCCCGATTCATAGGCACCTACCGCCTCGAATGTTTTTGAAAGAGAAAGCTTTTCTCTATTGGCACCGCAACCTTTGTGGCCTGCCAACATAGGTCCGCCGGAACATATAACCGTAGGTATATTTACTCTTGCGGCTGCCATAAGCATACCGGGAACTATCTTATCACAGTTGGGTATAAGCACCATACCGTCAAAACCGTGAGCCAAAGCCAAAGACTCTGTGGAGTCGGCAATAAGTTCTCTTGAAGGAAGGGAATAGTGCATACCTATATGTCCCATAGCGATACCGTCGCAAACACCTATGGCAGGTACTTCTATAGGTGTACCTCCCGCAGCATACACACCTGCCTTTACGGCAGCAGCGATCTTATCCAAGTTTATATGACCCGGGATCACCTCGCTTTTTGCACATACCACCGCAACAAGAGGCCTTGCCAGTTCTTCATCCGTATATCCCATGGCTTTAAAAAGGGAACGGTGGGGTGTTTTATCGGGACCTTTTTTTACTCTGTCACTTATCATTTTAAATCCACTCCTTTTGTGAATGGGAACGCCAAAAGCGTTCCCACTAAAGCACGATCAACTGTTAAAATGTTTAAAATCAGATCTCTTCAAGTATGGCATCCGCCATTTCCTTACAACCTAATTTCTTCATACCCTCGCTCATGATATCGCCTGTTCTGTAACCCTTGTTAAGAACCTTAGCAACAGCATCTTCTATTATCTTAGACTCATCTTGAAGACCGAAGCTGTACTTAAGAAGCATAGCTCCCGAGAGTATGGTAGCTATAGGGTTAGCTATATTCTGTCCCGCAATGTCGGGTGCGGAACCGTGTACAGGCTCATACATACCAAGGCTACCCTCTCCTAAAGAAGCGGAAGGAAGCATACCTATAGAACCTGTCATCTGAGATGCCTCATCGGAAAGTATATCACCGAAAATGTTACCCGTAACGATAACATCGAAGGTAGTGGGTCTCATTATAAGCTGCATGGAAGCATTATCCACATAGAGATGATCAAGCTCTACATCGGGATAATCCTTTGCCACATCAAGAACAACGCTTCTCCAAAGTCTTGAAGATTCAAGTACATTCTGCTTATCTACATTTGTAACATGTTTCTTTCTCTTTCTTGCTATTTCGAAAGCTGTTCTTGTTATTCTTTCAACTTCCTTTACGGAGTACTGTTCAACATCGTAAGCAGCCTCACCCATATCGGTTTGCTTTCTGCCCTTTTCGCCGAAGTACATACCGCCTGTAAGCTCTCTTACGACCATAATGTCAACTCCGCCTTCAACAAGCTCGGGCTTTAAAGGACAAGCATCCTTAAGTGCCTCGTGTAATGTTGCGGGACGAAGGTTAGCATAAAGACCTAAAGCACCTCTTAAGCCTAAAAGTGCTCTCTCGGGGCGCTTGTCACCGGGAAGAGTATCCCACTGCCATCCGCCTACAGCACCTAAAAGTACAGAGTCGCTTGCCTTACATACATCTATGGTGTTCTGAGGAAGAGGCTCGCCGAATTTATCTATTGCGCAACCACCGCCTAAAACATGCTCATATTTAAAAGTATGGCCAAACTTCTTACCAACCTTATCAAGCACTCTTATATTTTGCTCCATTACTTCGGGGCCTATACCGTCACCTGCAACTACAGCAAGATTATAGTTCATTTTATTTACCTCTTTTCAGATCTTTTTGAAATTACTTTAAGCCAAGCTTTATCTTTGTCTGTTCAACAAGTCCGCCGACCTTGAACATTTCCTGCATAAATTCGGGGAAAGGCTCAGCCTGATATGTTTTATTCTTGGTATGATTTGTAATCAATCCCGTATTGAAATCGACCTCAACATCATCACCCATATCGATATCATTTGCCGCATCCTCACATTCTAATATGGGAAGACCGATATTTATGGAATTTCTGTAGAATATTCTTGCAAAGGACTTTGCTATAACACAGCTTATACCGCTTGCCTTTATAGCTATGGGTGCATGCTCTCTTGAAGAACCGCAACCGAAGTTCTTTTCCGCAACTATAATATCTCCCTCTTTAACATTTGCCGCAAAGGGTACGGTGGAATGTATGGCATCTTCCATACAATGAGCCGCAAGCTCCTTAGGGTCGGAAGAGTTGAGATATCTTGCGGGGATTATAACGTCTGTATCTATATCGTTTCCGTATTTAAAAACTGTACCATGTGCATTCATATCTTTTTCCTCCTATCAAACCTCTGCAGGGTCGGTTATTTTACCCGAAATAGCCGATGCTGCGGCAACTGCGGGAGAACAGAGATAAACTTCACTCTCGGGATGACCCATACGACCTACAAAGTTTCTGTTGGTGGTTGAAAGGGCTCTTTCTCCCTTTGCAAGTATACCCATGTGACCTCCGAGACAAGGTCCGCAAGTAGGTGTGGAAAATACACAGCCTGCCTCTACAAATATTTCGGCAAGACCTTCTTTAACACATTCAAGCCATATCTTCTGTGTACCGGGTAATATTATTGTTCTTATGTTGGGGTTTGTTTTCTTTCCCTTTAATATCTGAGCCGCTATACGCATATCGCTCATTCTTCCGTTTGTACATGAACCTATAACCACCTGATCCATCTCAAGACCCTTTGCCTCATCTACTGTCTTTGTGTTTTCGGGAAGATGAGGATAGGAGATAGTGGGACGAAGAGTAGAAAGATCTATTTCATAAACAGCATCATACTCTGCATCTTCATCAGCCTCGTATATAACCGGTGTTCTTGTGGAATGTTCTTTTACATACTCAAGAGTCTTTTCGTCAACGGGGAAGATACCGTTCTTTCCGCCTGCCTCAATAGCCATATTTGCTATTGTGAAACGGTCATCCATAGAAAGGTACTGTAAACCGTCACCCGTAAATTCCATGGACTTGTATAAAGCACCGTCAACGCCTATCATACCTATTATATGAAGTATTATATCTTTACCGCTTACCCACTGTGCAGGCTTATTCTTAAGAACGAACTTAAGAGCGGAGGGTACTTTGAACCAAGCAACACCTCTTGCCATTCCCACAGCCATATCCGTAGAACCTACACCTGTTGAAAATGCGCCTAAAGCACCGTAGGTACAGGTATGTGAGTCGGCACCTATAGTTACATCACCGCAAACTACAAGACCCGCTTCGGGAATAAGGCAATGCTCTATACCCATTTGACCTACCTCAAAGTAGTTTGTAAGTCCTTTTTCATGGGAAAATTCTCTTATATATTTACAGTGTTCCGCACTCTTTATATCCTTATTGGGTGTAAAGTGATCGGGAACAACACATACCTTATCTTTATCAAATACTTCTTTAACTCCTATACCGTTAAAAGCTTTTACGGCAACAGGTGTTGTAACATCATTTCCGTGTACAAGATCCAGCTTTGCCTCAATAAGCTGTCCTGCCTTAACGCTTTCAAGACCTGCGTGAGCGGCAAGGATCTTTTGAGTCATAGTCATACCCATTACAGTATCCTCCTTATATATATTGTCTGTATTTTTTTTCAACTTCTTTTATAAGCTTATATTCTATAGAGTCTACAAGAGCCTTACGGCTTGCCTCTATAATATCTTTCGAAACACCTACGGTGGTCCAAGACTCCGTACCGTCTCCCGACTCTATAAGAACTCTTACCTTAGACGCGGTAGCCGATGTGGAATCCAGCACTCTTACCTTATAATCCGTAAGATGTACCGAGGAAAGTGTGGGATAGAAAACTTCAAGTGCCTTTCTCAAAGCCTTATCCAAAGCATTTACGGGGCCCTCGCCTTCTGCAGCCGTGATCTCATACTTGTCATCCACCTTAACTTTTATCATGGCAGATGCCGTATTATCATCGGAGGTAGCGGGGTTTTCCGTTACTATCTTGAAATTTTCAAGTTCAAAGAAAGGTTTATATTTACCCAATGTCTTCCTTACAAGAAGCTCAAAGCCACCCTCTGCACCCTCGAACTGATAGCCTTCATATTCAAGCTCTTTCAGTTTATCTATTACTGCAGTGGTCTCGGGAGAGTTCTTTTCAACACCCGGGGCGATTTTTTGTATCATAGACAATATTGCCGTTCTTCCCGATACTTCACTTGTAAGGAACTGTCTTTCATTTCCCACTAAGGAAGGATCTATATGTTCGAAACTTCTGGGGTTTTTCAGCACCCCATCAACATGCATACCTCCTTTGTGGGCAAAAGCACACTTTCCCACATAGGGCTGTCGTATAGATAGCTGAAGGTTAGCCGTTTCGCTTACCGCCCTTGCGGTATGCATAAGCTCGGACATATTCTCCTTGGGTATACAATCATACCCTTTTTTTATTTGAAGGTTTGCAATAAGAGTTGAAAGATCGGCATTTCCGCATCTTTCTCCAAAACCCGTAAAAGTTCCCTGTAAATGGGTCGCACCTGCTTCGATCGCCATAATAGAGTTTGCTACTGCCATACCGCAATCGTTGTGTGCATGTATACCCACCATAACATCAAAAGTATCCACTACCTTCTTTGTTATATCATATATCTCTGTGGGAAATGTACCTCCGTTGGTATCGCAAAGACAAACACAATCAACTCCTGCCTGTACCGCAGACTCTATTGTTTTGAGGGCATATTCCGAATTTTCTTTATAACCGTCAAAAAAATGCTCACAGTCAAACACCACGGTCTTACCTTGTTCTTTTAAATACGCTATGGTATCGTATATCATTTCAAGGTTTTCCCTTAATGTTGCGCCTATAATATCTGTTACATGGAAATGCCAAGATTTTCCGAATATAGCCACAACATCGGTACCTGCCGAAAGCAGAGCCTGTATATTGCCATCCTCTGCGGGAGAAATGTTTCTCCTCCTTGTGCTTCCGAAAGCGGCGATTTTTGTAGAGCGTAATTTAACATCCTTTATTCTTTCAAAAAACTCCATATCTTTCGGATTTGAGCCGGGATTTCCCGCCTCAATATAATCCAACCCGAGTTTATCCAGGGCTTTAACTATTTTGATTTTGTCCTCTACACTAAAGGATACACCTTCTGCTTGCGCTCCATCCCTTAATGTAGAGTCAAATACAGTTATTTTTCCTTTCGTTGTTTCAGTTTTCTCTTGTACATTCGAATTTTCAAAATTTATTTTTGAACTCATTACAAACCTCTTTCAAAGGAAAATTATTATGCAAGCACCGACTTTCGACATCGGTGCTTGCATTTAGTATAGTCATCAGTTGTTTATAAGCTTATCTTCGTTGCTCCAGCTGTAAAGACTTCTTACCTCTGCACCAACTTTTTCAAGCTCTTGCTCTGCGGCAAGCTTTCTCATAGCCTTAAAGTGAACCTGTCCGCCTGCTTCGCTCATATCAAGAAGGAATTCTTTTGCGAATGTACCGTCTTGGATATCGGCAAGGATCTTCTTCATAGCCTTCTTTGTATCATCTGTTATGATCTTGGGACCTGTTATATAGTCACCGTACTCAGCTGTATTGGAAATGGAGTATCTCATACCTGCAAAACCACTCTGGTAAATAAGGTCTACAATAAGCTTCATTTCGTGTACACATTCAAAGTATGCGTTTCTGGGATCGTATCCGGCCTCAACAAGAGTCTCAAAACCTGCTCTCATGAGTGCGCAAACACCGCCGCAAAGTACAGCCTGCTCACCAAAAAGGTCTGTCTCTGTCTCTGTTCTGAATGTAGTTTCAAGAACACCGGCTCTTGCTCCGCCTATACCTAAAGCATAAGCTAAAGCTATATCCTGAGCCTGACCCGTAGCATCCTGATGAACAGCTACAAGACAAGGTGTACCCTTACCTTCCTGATACTCGCTTCTTACTGTGTGGCCGGGAGCCTTGGGAGCTATCATTGTAACGTCAACATCTGCAGGGGGCTTGATCAAACCGAAATGAATGTTGAAACCGTGAGCAAACATAAGCATATTGCCGGGCTTAAGATTAGGCTCTATAGACTGTTTGTAAAGCTTAGCCTGAAGCTCATCATTTATAAGTATCATTATGATGTCAGCCTTCTTTGCTGCCTCAGCGGCGGTGAAAACTTCAAAGCCCTGCTCTTCTGCTCTCTTCCAGCTCTTGCTGCCTTCGTAGAGACCTATTATAACATTCTGACCCGACTCTTTTAAGTTAAGAGCGTGTGCATGTCCTTGACTACCATAGCCTATTATAGCAATGGTCTTGCCGTCAAGTAAACCTAAATTACAATCTTCCTGGTGAAACAATTTTGCCATTTGTATTTCCTCCTAATAATATATATGTATTTAAAATCTTCCTTAAGTAAACTTAAGGGATATCTAAATCTTATTTATTTGCGCCTTTAACTTTTTTAATGGGGTTATTTCCTCTGCAAAGACCTGTCAATCCCGTTCTTACAGTCTCCTTTATGCCAAAAGGCTCCATAAGTTCCGAAAATGACTCTATTTTTTTCTCATTACCCGTGATCTCTATTGTGAGAGTTTCCGTTCCCACGTCTATGATATTTGCTCTGTATATATCTACTATACTCATAATCTCAGAGCGTTTATCCGCACTTGCACTCACCTTTATAAGCGCAAGTTCTCTGAAAACTCCTCTTTCTTGATTGAGTTCAACTATTCTTATAACATCCACAAGCTTTTCCACCTGCTTTGTTATCTGTCTGCAATCAAGGTCATCACAATAAAGTACGATGGTTATTCTTGATACATCCTCAACCTCGGTAACTCCCACACTAAGGGAAGATATGTTGTATCCTCTTCTTGAAAAGAGTCCTGTCACACGACTTAACACACTTGGTTGATTGTTTACAAGTATGGATAAAACATGACGATTCATGCTATGCCTCCCTCTTTATATATTTACACAACTTGTCCTTTAGTATATAACAAAATGATATTTTTTACAATCCTATATTTTAATATTTTTACTGTTTTTTTACAAATTTATTAAAGGGGGCCTCTAAAAAGTGCTATTGAAGTAAAATTGAGATATCCTGTTCGAGGACCGGGAAATGGCTCGAAGCCAATTGTAGAGCATTGGTGAGAGACATTGACGACTAACCTTTGCAAGATAGCCAATTTTACGATTTATGAGTTTTTAGAGGTCCCCTAAAATAAATAAAAAAGCCCCCGACGGAAAGTTCCCGTCGGGGGCGAAATTATCGCTGTACCACCCCGATTTTGACATAGTTGTAACTCATGTCCTCTAAAGCAGGTTCATATAAACCCTTGCCTGTAACGGGGCTTACCGTTCTTTCTTACATACAATTTCGGAAAGAAAGCTCATGAGTGATAAATACATCCCCGGAATATTGCCTCGCACCTACCGACAACTCTCTGAAAAACGTCATTGGGATATACTCTTGTCTCAATCTTCGCCTAAGGTATTAAATAAAACTAAAGTGAATTTTACCATTTTATATTTTTTTTGTCAAGAACTTTTGCAAATTTATATAAAATTTAGTCCCCTATGATCCTGATCTCGGGTTCAAGTAAAACGCCTGTTTTCTTTCTTACAACCTTTTTGACCTCTTCTATAAGCCCCAAAACATCACTTGCGGTGGCTCCGCCGTTATTTACTATAAAACCCGAATGTTTTGGACTTACCTGTGCCTGACCTACGGAAAGACCTTTTAAACCGCACTCTTCTATCAAAGCAGCGGCAAAATATCCCGCAGGCCTTTTAAATGTACTGCCTGCACTTGGAAATTCCACGGGTTGTTTGGAATTTCTTTTAAGGTTCAACTCTGCCATTTTTTCTTTTATTTGAGCTTCGTCTCCCTTTTCAAGCTTCAACTTTACTTCAAGGACTATCATCTCTTCATCCATGATCCTGCTGCCACGGTATCTGAAAAAACAATCCTCCGCACTGAGTTCTTTTATTTTTCCACCGCTCAGTACCATAACGCTTTCGCATATATCCTTTATTTCTCCCCCGTATGCACCTGCATTCATACACACCGCACCGCCGAGAGTTCCGGGGATACCGCTTGCAAATTCCATGCCCGTAAGGGAGGCGCCTGCCGCAAGCTTAGCCACCTTAGAGAGAAGCGCTCCGCTCCTTGCGGTTATAATATTATCTTTTATATTTACATCATCAAAGTTTTTGCCGATATGTATTATAACCCCTCTAAAGCCTTTGTCTTTCACCAAAACATTGCTTCCGTTGCCCAATATATAATATGGTGTTTTGTGCTTTCTTGCCACTTCTATACACTCCGCAATATGTTGGGGAGTATCGGGACTCACAAAAATATCTGCCGTACCGCCTATTTTAAATGTTGTGTGTCTGTTCATGGGCTCATCTATTTTAACATTTTCACTGCCCAATATATTCTCGTATTCTTCAACTATATTCATATTTTCTGCTTTCCCAAAAGTGCCGCACCGACTATACCCGCATCATTCCCCAGGGTAGCGATACTTATTTTTGTTTTAAATTCCCTTCCGTATACTCTTTCCGCACATATTTTTCTTATAGGTGCCGTGAGCCTTTCTCCTTGAGCGGAAACTCCACCGCCTACGATTACCGCCTCGGGCTGAAAAATATTTATAAGATTTACTATACCCACCGCTATATATTCTATAAAATCATCTACAATTTTATTTGCTATGGCATCTCCCGTATCCGCCGCATCAAAAACAAGCTTTGCATTTATAAGCTTTATATTTCCGTCGGCAAGGGAATATATAGCACAGTTAGGATACTTTGCGGCTGCTATCCTGCCCTCTCTTATAATGGCACTTGCAGAGGCATAGGCTTCCCAACAGCCCTTTCTGCCACAAGAACACATCTCACCGTTTGCAACTATAACCATGTGTCCCGCTTCTCCGCCACCACCGTAGGCACCTTCAAAAAATTTGCCGTTAAGTATTATTCCCACACCAACTCCCGTACCTATAGTTACATATATAACATTCTTAGCACCTAAGGCGGCACCACAGGTTATTTCCCCCAAAGCCGCACAGTTCGCATCATTTTCTATATATACGGGAAGCTTAAGCCTTGATTTAAGCTCTTCCACAATATTTACATTAGTTATATTTATATTGTTTGCGTATTTTAAAATACCCTTATCTCTGTCTATGCTTCCGGGAAGCCCTATACCCACACTTTCTATATTGGCTGTATCTATACAGCCATCTCTCATAACTTTTTCGCAAAGTTCCACCATATCCGCTATAATATCTTCATAAGGTCTACCGTTTATGGTAGGCGTGGATTCTTTGCATATTATAATGCCGTTTTCATCAACAAGTCCTGCGGATATGTTTGTTCCACCCAGATCGATACCGATATAATACATATTATTAACCTTTCATTGCATTGTTCATTATAGCGTCATTTAAAGCCTGTGCCGCATTATAACCCATTTTCTTCTCTCTGCGATTGACAGCTGCCGATTCGCAGATTATGGCTATATTTCTGCCCGGTCTTACGGGAATGGCATGGCAAACTATTTTATTGCCGAGAATATCCATATAGTTCTCTTTTATTCCGAGTCTGTCGTATTCTTTGCCTTTTTCCCAATATTCAAGTTTTATAATGAGATCTATTTCCTGTGTATCTTTTACGGATTGCACACCAAACATCTGCTTAACATTTATAATGCCTATACCCCTTACCTCTATGAAATATCTTATAAGCTCGGGACAGCTTCCCACCAAAGTGGTATGAGATACCTTTTTTATCTCCACGGCATCATCGGCTACAAGTCTGTGACCTCTTTTTACAAGCTCAAGAGCGGCCTCACTTTTTCCTATACCGCTTTCGCCCATTATAAGCACACCCTCGCCGTAAATATCCACAAGTACACCGTGTATCGTAGTCCTTTCGGCAAGCTGTACCTTAAGCCATTTTAAAAGTTCCCCCATAAATTCGGATGTGGTCTCATCTGTTTGAAGTATGGGAGTACCCTGCTCTCTCGCATAAAAAAGCATTTCGGGATGAGGTTCAAGACCTCTTGCCAAAATCACACAGGGCATTTTGTATTGAAAAAGTTGTTCTAAGGTCTCTTGTCTAAACTCGGGAGTAAGCTTACATAGATATGTGTACTCCACGATACCTATGAGCTGTATCCTGTCCGAATCAAAATAATCAAAAAAGCCCGCCAACTGTAAAGCAGGTCTGTTCACCTGGGGTGTATCTATTTCTATTTGGGATAAATCTATATCCTCCGTAAGATTTCTCAATTCAAATTCCTCGGCAATTTTTTCCAATGTGACCGAATACAATGTATATCACCTCTTGTACGTATACGTTTCTGTAGTGTTCCAAAAAAAATTTTAGCATATCCGCCTGTAAAAATCAATCAAAAAAAGCTTGACATAAAAAAAATAATATACTATAATAGCTTTGTTGTGCCGGAGTGGCGGAATGGCAGACGCGACGGACTCAAAATCCGTTATAGGCAACTATGTGTGGGTTCAAGTCCCATCTCCGGCAGTTTACACCGTATTTTTACGGTGTTTTTTTATATCAAAAAACACAAAAAAGGGGTGTGAAATATCACACCCCCCGGCAAAAATGAGATTTTTGCCGATAAACAGCCGTTCTGCGCGCCTCTTTAGGGAGGCAAAAGCACTTTTGACTATCGTCAAAAGCCACCCTATGGGTGTCCCGATTACTTTTTTCGGGTGCACAACTTGCCCG
>JAFSVK010000108.1 GCA_017444985.1 Bacillota bacterium | reverse complement strand
CACTTTTGACTATCGTCAAAAGCCACCCTATGGGTGTCCCGATTACTTTTTTCGGGTGCACAACTTGCCCGTCTGCAAGGTATAAAAATAAAAAATTCGAAAAGGTTTCGATTTTTTTATTTTTTCCTCATTCGAGCGGAGTCCGAACATCAACCGCAAAGATAGATGCGGACAATTGCGTAGCAATTGGCTTTTGGCTATGCCAAAAGTTGTGAACTGCGGATTTAAAGTCTGCCGACGGCGATAATGTTTATATATTTTACTACAAAGGGCTGTGAAAAAGCACACACATTTTGTTTTTTCACAGCCCCTTTTTATTTGCCATAAGCCATATAAATTTCACTATTCCGTATTTACAGCAACATCTTATCAAGCAGAAACTCCGTTATACCTATATTTAGCACACCACTTTCATTATACCACCTTTTCCTTATATCTCTGCGAACTATGATTTTAGGGAAAGAATCTCCCGTAAGGGAAAAAGGTCTCAGTTCCTGTTCCGCTTTATCTTCATCAGGTAATGCAAAGGCAGATTGTATATTTACCTGTCCATCCCACATATAATCTATAAGTTGTTGCAAATATGTGTTCCTTTTGATCTCCATACGGCCACCTCACTGAAAACTTTTGCGAGTTTTAGACTAACTTTTCATTATAATATCACAATGAGGCTCTATCCGTCAATAGAATACGTTATTTTCATTGAAAACTTTTACGAGTTTTGGTTGAAGTTTTCAACGAAAAATTAATTATTCCCGGACAATAGTTAAAATTTTTATGATTTTGAAACAAAAACAGCTCCAAAATATTGACAAAAAAAAACAAACTGTATAATATCGTCAAGTTATCTGTTGTGTGTGCATAATTAATACAAGGAGGCAGAAAAAATGGCGGAATATTCAGTGCAGGATGAGATACTTCGCAAATGGAAGGAACGCTGCGCCCAAGAAGAAGCAGCAAAAAAAGGAGCATTGTCATCAATAGATATGACTGAATATCTTGATATCGCTTTAGAGTTGGAAACATCACTATATACGCAAAAAGCACTTTTAAGGGAATTGTATGATATATTTATTAGTAGAGTGTTAACATATAAAGGAATCTTGAAAGAAAAATACCCTATGCTTGAACATTATACTTTTAAAGACGAACTTTTTAATAGAGATGAACAGGGTTTTTGTGATATAAAAAACAAGGATCGAATACTAAGGCTAAAATATTATTTTGCCGATGACGTCAAAGACGCCCGATCGTTTCAAGCAAATTACGATGCAAAACCGCAAAGATACGATAATTATTACTTGTATTATTCAGACAAATTATACGGTCTTATACCATATTTTGCAATTGTAGTTGTCTTCGGTTCCTTACCCGACGACGATTTTTTACCAGTCTTTAACTTTACTCTAAAAAAAAGCGACTTTCCTACAAAGGCTGACGCAGATTTTGAAGCACATAAAATTTTACTAAAACTAAAAAATGTTTTAAATTCAATGGCTTCAATTGTTGAAAAATATGCGGAAGATCTGCTTCAAAAATGGAAAGAGAGTCCTACTGTAGATTTTGCTACAGTAATTAAGTATTTCGAAAAAAAAGAACATAATATAAAACTAAGCGACGAACTTTCATCTACAATACAAAGAAGAATAAAAAATCTCAAAACAACAGAAGAAATCCTAAAAAAATTTTACAATGTAAACATTATATTTCCCAAATATAGAAATATTGTCGCAATAGCTTCATTTAATGAGTATTGGAAAACAGGTAGAGTCAATGAACTTTCGGGTCCCAACGGAGCATATAATTTATATGAAAGTGAAACACGAATGAATCAAGTTATTAATAGATTGGATGTGATTATTAGAGATCTCGAACAGATAAAACAAAATCAATATACTTTGTATAATGCAATAAAGGATGCAAATCGATTACTATCAGGCTTTACGCAAGAACTTAGCAAAATAAGAACAGGAATCACTCTTATAGACAATAAACTAGAATCTGCTAACCTTCGCTTAGCTATGATATCTACAAACACAAATATAATCACCAAAAACACAAAAGCAATAAAGTATATGAATTTATATGATACGCTCTTCAAGTAATAGAGGTGTGTTACATGGCTAAAAAAAATACCAACGAAAATTACATACATAGTTGCGATAGTGATAAAGTTAGAATTGAAGATAATATATGTTCCATACTAAACATGGGGTATTCTCATGAACAGGCAATGAATATTTTAAATTTTTATGTGTTTAATGCACCAATATTGCACTCCAACAAGAATGATAGCCCCTTTGGTTTAAAAACATTAAAAAGTTATGGTTGGATAGGCAATGAATTATCAAAGCTTGAAGGTCGGCTTTTAAAAACAGCCGGCATTGGAAATTTCATATTTATAAAATGCAACACCATTGAAAATACCTTGGAGAATATGGATTTACATCAGAAAATTTGTATAGAACATCCTCGTGCGGTATTAAAGCAAAACTTTAAACCAAAAATCGAGGAAAACGGTATTGTACAACTCTTACCATGCGAAACCCGAATGGAGTGCTTGTTCAGACATATACGTAACTCAATTGCACATAATCATACATATCTCTTTGAGAATAACAACATACTACTTGAAGACAGGGATGAGAACGAGACAATAAGCGCCCTAATTTTAATTCCTAAACAAGCGTTGATTGACTGGATAAATGTTGTTGATAATAAAATATGCAATAAAATCGAAAACTAATTGGTAAAACATTTGTCAAAATTAAAATATCACAATATTAAGCACACTGCAAAACTGTGTAATACTAAATTTCCTATAGTCTCTTTGAATTTTACTACAAAGAATAAAACAGCGAGAGAGGACAGCTTTTACTACGCTATCCTCTCTCTGTTCATTGTATCAAAACACTGATCCGTATTGTATTTACTTCAAGCCTTTAACCCGGATTTAAGTTCAAATTCCGATACCGACATATTTGCTTCTTGTGCAGCTGTGCTAATTGATATGAGACCTTTTTTAACCAACTCTATCAACATATCAAAAGCCCCCTCTTTTCTTTCAGCGGCCATTACCTTTTTTTCGTCATACTCAGTCATAAACATATATGTCACCTCCGCCTTATTATCTACTATAAAACTCTTTATAGGAGATGTCTCTTCCATTTCCGATATCACTTGTTCTACGGATTTTTCAATGCTTCTTGTTGTTTCTTGATACTCTCTTACTTTTGCTACGAACCAAGAGTAATCAAGGAGAGGTCTGCACATCTTTAAAAACTCCATGTTATAGCCGTAGTTTATATTTAACATCAAGACCTTAACTTCTATATCACCCTCACCGTCATAGGCATCGGAGAGTTTCAAAACATCTCTGTCGGGAGCCTTATCTACACCATTACAAAAACACACAAACCTCGGTGTAGGTATCTTTTGAAGTTTACTGCTGTAAATATTAAAGTCAGGTTTATCCTCGGCATATTTGGAATATATCATTCCCGCATATTCCAAAAATCTTAAAGGCATATTGGGATTCTTAGAAGATTGCTGTTCATATAAATTCAAGGTATCATTGATAATGAATGAAACATCATTTTTCATACCCATGTATATAACATCTTCTATAACCGTTAGTTGAATATCATCTACATTTGTATAGTTCGAGTTATTTATGGCATTGTACAATTCAAGTGTCCAATTTTTATGTTCTTCTCTACCGAAAATCGCCCGAAAAAGTCTATCTTTATGCGTTCTGTTTATTTTCGTCACACTATCTCTCCCCTTGTTTAAAAATAAACGCTTCTTACTGTTTTAATTATACAATATTTCTAAGCCTCTTTCAATACATATTATTAACAAAATAAAAATATTTTATAAAAGACTTATACGGATTGTCGATAAAAAAAACTCTCCAAGTTAAAAATTTTTAGATCCAAGCCCAAAAGCCCCACATGCAAATAGTCTGTGGGGTTTTTGGGTCTGTGCCGTTATCGGTGACCCTTATTTTTCTTTATAACTTTTGGGATAAATGTATACTATCATCTGCTGGTTGTAGCCTGAGGATATTTCGGTGTAGGTGAAGCCGTTTATAGGGTTTTTGCCGGAGTCTGCTGTGTAGTATTTATCTCCCACTCTGTTTCTTACCACTATGTAGTGTCTTCCGCCTCCGCTTGCCCATACCTGTTTATCCGTTACGAATATGGCTATGCCGTTGTGGTCCAGGCAGTCGTCAAGCTGAGCTTTTGTGGCAGAGTTCCAAGGCTCTGTTTTAACGGGGAAGCCCGCCATTCTTGCCAACTGTGCCTGTGTGGAGGAGAAGAGTATGGCACCGTACCAACCGCTTCTTCCCACAAGAAGGTTAGCCGCAAGAGCGACCTCGGGAGGAGACACGGTCACACCCGAAAGTGTGGAAAGAGCCATAGCAAGGGAACATACACCGCAGGCACTGGAACCCCAAGTGCTTCCGCCCCTTGAAAATGAAGTGGAGGAGCCGGGATAGTAAACGGCAGAGGTACTTATAACAGAGTCCTTCTTCTTTCCCGCAACGGGTTTTTCGGCTTTTGTGACCTCACTGCTTTCTTGGGTGTCCTCCAAGGTAGCCTCCGCTTCTGCTTTTTCTTCCGAAGAGGTGTCCGAATTTGTTTCGGAGATGGCTTGAGGTGCCTCCGCACCTTCTTCGGGTAGGGTCTCAACTATGAGTTCTTCTTCTCTGCCCTCGGTGTACTTTGACTCTTCCGCAACGGAGTTTTCCACCTCTATATTTTCTTCTTCCCCGAGTATGGTGTTGGGGATATTAAGCTTTCTGCTTTCCTCACTTTCCGAAAAGAGAGAGGGATCGTTATCAAAAAGCTCGGAATATTCCTCTTCCGCCTTGTCCCGAGTTCCTTCCGTGTTTTTGCCTGTGTCGGTAGTTTCCTTCTTTTTGCCCGAGCTTGATGAGTAGTTTCCCGAGCCCATGGATACGGAATATCTGTTTGGCCAACTGTGTCCCCACTGTGCCCAATGTACCATACCGTAGCCGTTTATAGCTACAAAGTTGTCCTCTTGGTATGGCACCTTGCTAAGCTCGGTGTTATCACCAACATATACCATAAGGTCTTTAATGTACTGTTCCTTGCTTGCCTTGGCTTTAGCCTCAAGCTCGGGCCACAAGCCACTGAACTCGCCCTTCTTGCCCTTAAGCTTTCCGTCTTTGTTGTAGTAGCAGTCCACAGGCTTTTCCTTGCCCTTCACCCCGCTTTTTTCCGAGGAGGTGGTGGACTCGCTGGTACTTTCCGAGGATGAAGAGTGACTTGAGACCTCTTTGCGCTTTTTCTCTTTGTTTTCTACTTGTACTTTACTTTCTTCTTCCGCCTTTTCCACTGCCTTATATGAAAATGCTATACCCGTAAATGTCAGTATGGCAAATACCAATATAAGAAAAAAATACAGTATTTTTTCGGTGGGAGCTTTTGCTCGTATATTATCGTCTTTCATAATTATCCCCTTCGTATATTAGGGGACCTCTAAAAAGTGCTATTGAAGTAAAATTGAGATATCTTGTTCGAGGACTGGGAAATGGCTCGAAGCCAATGTAGAGCATTGGTGAGAGACATTGACGACTAACCTTTGCAAGATAGCCAATTTTACGATTTAT
>JAFSVK010000107.1 GCA_017444985.1 Bacillota bacterium | reverse complement strand
TGCTATTGAAGTAAAATTGAGATATCTTGTTCGAGGACTAGGAAATGGCTCGAAGCCAATGTAGAGCATTGGTGAGAGACATTGACGACGTAATCGGGCAAGATAGCCAATTTTACGATTTATGGCTTTTTAGAGGTTCCCTATAGATTACATTGTTCAAAACGGCTATATGGAAGATGTTTCCGTACTGCAGAAGCCTCCCTTTGACAATGTTAAATTTATAAAACTCTTCGACAAAAATACAACTATGGGAATACTAAACTCTATAAATAATATCAAAGAAAATGCGGTGAATGTTATCGCTTAGTTTATAAAGGAGGAATATTATGAAAAAAATATTTGCAATAGCTACCTGTTTTATGCTTGCCATGGGGGCGGTGTCTTTGCCGATGCTACCTCGGGTGGCAGTAGTTTATGCGGGAGACAGCGATTTCAGCTGGAGCACCTATTCCAAAAAGAGCTCCGATTGGTGGAGTACAAGTGAGGCAACGGAAATAGCCGATGAGATCATAAAATATCAGCTCTCCGACGGCGGTTGGCGTAAAGATATGACAAATACCACACTAACGGGGGATTGGGCAAATTCTACCATTGACAACAATGCCACCTGGGGACAGATCCGCTTCCTTGCGGGTGTATACTCTGCCACCAAAACGGAAAAATATAAAACTTCCTGTCTTAAGGGTATAGATCTGCTTCTTAACGGACAATACGACAACGGAGGTTGGCCACAGGTGTTTGGCACTCCAAACACATACCATGCTCATATTACATATAACGACAGTGCAATGGTATCGGTGTTGAATGTTTTGCTTGAAGTTTCGCAGAAGTCGGGAAGTTTCGCATGGGTAGACGATACATATTCTCAAAAGGCTGAAAATGCCGTAGATAAAGGTATAGAATGTATTCTTAACACACAGATAACAATAAAGGGTACAAAGACTGCCTGGGGTCAACAACACGATGAGTACACTCTTGAGCCTGCAGGGGCAAGGGCTTATGAACTTCCCTCCGTTTGTACTTCGGAAAGTGCGGGTATTGTGAATTTTCTTCGTGCTTTACCCGAGGAAAAGCAAAGTGTGGAGGTCATTCGTGCTATAAATGCCGCTGTGCGTTGGTTCGATGCCGTAAAGATAGAGAATACCAAATTTGACTGGAATAAAGATAAAAGCGATAAGGTGCTTACTACCGTAAACGGCTCTACGATATGGGCAAGATTTTACGACCTTGAAAACAGCCAACCTCTATTCGGAGACCGTGACGGACAAGCCTATACCGATGTTACTCAGATCTCCGTTGAAAGAAGAACGGGCTATTCCTGGTACGGTACTTGGTGTGCCAAAAATATAGAGCTTGGCACTCTGCCCGAACCTGTTTTAAGCGGTGTTTTGATAAAGTCTGTTACACCCTTGGACACTTCCCTTTCATGGGATATCGATACGGATGTGCAATTGGGTGATAAAGTTTACACCGATAGAGATGTTACCTATAAGACCCTACCCACAGGCATTTTAGGCGGAGAATGTATACTGACTCCCTGCGATGCCAAAACCATAACAACGGATCTTGCAGATGTTACATTCTCGGAGGATGCCGTTATACTTGTGGGCATAGACACAAGAGTAACTTCCACACCCTCTTGGCTTTCGGGCTGGACAGACACGGGAAACACCTTTGAAAACAGCGGCATAATTACATACAAGCTCTACAGTAAAGCCGTAAAGGCGGATGAAACCATAACCTTGGGCGCAAACGGACAATCAAGCGGTTGCATGGGCTATACCGCCTTTGTGGTAAAAGAGTACTACAAGGTAGGAGATGCGGATGCAAATGGTACGGTAAATTCAGCCGATAGGTGCGAAATGTTAAGGGCTATCGTTAAAAACGGCTATGTACTCCCTCTTCAATATAAAACAGAGGACTATTTAAAATACCTTGATACGGATAATGACGGCAAACTCACACTTGTAGATGCCATAAATATAATGTGGTCATAATAGGGCAGTAAAGACAGGCTGACATCCCTTGAAACCATAAAAGCCTTTGTAAAGCAACACAAAGGGAAACTTCATATTTTGGAGAATGGTGAACATTGGTTCCACACCGATGAACAGATGAGATTTATTGATAACATAATTACAGGTAGTTAAGCATATAAATATTTAAAAAAAAAGGAGAGTACTGTTTGAAAAAGTACAACACAACGGATATTGTAGGCTAAACGGGAGGTTTGCTTACAATACAACAAACCTCCTTGCAATTGCAGTCAACAATTATCGGGAGGAAAAATAATGAATAAAAATGACTATGTAATTCGTTTGGAAAGAAGCGAGGACTACAGAAAAGTGGAAGAGCTTATAAGAGAGTCCTTTTGGAATGTGTACCGTCCGGGGTGCAGTGAGCATTAGTTAAGAAACGACCCTGCTTTTATAAGGGAGCTTGACTTTGTTATGGAGAAAGACGGCAGCCTTATAGGTCAGAATATGTTTATGAAAACCGTCATTGAAGCGGATGAGGGAGGAATCGTTCCCGTTTTGACCATGGGGCCTATATGTATCACCCCAACATTTAAACGTAAGGGCTACGGAAAGGCGCTACCGGATCATACCTTGGAAAAGGCAAAGGGTCTTGGCTACGGTGCCGTGCTGTTTGAGGACAATATCGCCTTCTACGGCAAGAGTGGTTTTGATCATGCCCGTAACTTTGGCATACGCTACCACGACCTGCCCGAAGGTGCGGACGACTCATTCTTTCTTTGCAAGGAATTGATCCCCGGATACCTTAAGTAAAACTTTCCCAATTCTAACATCTATACACCCAGAATTTCACACAAATCACCAATATATTTAAGCCGAGCACAATCAACCCATTTATCTGAGTTTTTTGTGCTCCTTCTTTTTGCGCACTTTGAAAGCAATCTCAGCACTTGACGTTGTGTATATTTTTCATTAAGTTTCTTTTTCTCGATTAAATGCTTAATTCTAAGACTGATAATTGACGAGAGAAAATTAATGAATTCTGTTGCGAAAAGGCGGTAATTTCCTTGTACATTGACCTCCTGTCTGCCGACGATATTTTTATAATTATTGAAGAGAGTT
>JAFSVK010000106.1 GCA_017444985.1 Bacillota bacterium | reverse complement strand
TGCTATTGAAGTAAAATTGAGATATCTTGTTCGAGGACTGGGAAATGGCTCGAAGCCAATGTAGAGCATTGGTGAGAGACATTGACGACTAACCTTTGCAAGATAGCCAATTTTACGATTTATGAGTTTTTAGAGGTTCCCATTAGTGGGGTATACCCAAAAAAGTATAATACAACATTGAGGGGATTTTTTCAAGTTTTATTTTTTCTAAAAAAAGCATATACCGCCTCGGCACTTTTACTGTTCATACCATCTACACGGGAAAGTTCTTCAAGAGAGGCTTTTCCTATTTTTTCCACATCTCCGAAGTGTAGCAAGAGAGCCTTTCTTCTCTTCTCGCCTATGCCCTCTATGTCATCGAGTATACTTTTTACCTGCTTTTTACTTCTGAGACTTCTGTGGTACTCTATGGCAAAACGGTGGACCTCATCCTGTATCCTTGTAAGGAGTTTAAAGCCCTCGGAGTTTATAGGTAGCATCCTTTCCTCGCCCTTATATAAAAGGGCTCTTGTTCTGTGCCTGTCATCCTTTACCATACCGCAAACTCTCACACCCTGTAAATTAAGCTCTGCCAGAGCCTTTGTTACAGAAGATATTTGTCCCTCGCCACCGTCGAGGAATATCATATCGGGCATTTTTTCAAAGCTTTTTCTTGCGTTTTCATCGGCATTTTCCGCATTGAGGTATCTTTTGAACCTTCTTGTAATGACCTCATACATGGAGGCATAGTCATCGGGGCCCTGTACGGATCTTATCCTAAACTTTCTGTAATCGCTCTTCTTGGGCTTGCCTTCCTCATAAACTACCATGGAAGCCACCGACTCAAAGCCTCTGGTGTTGGATATATCGTAGCTTTCTATTCTGTTTAAGGGAAAATCTATACCCAAGGCTTCTTGCAGTTCTTTTAAGGCACCCTTTGTTTTGGCATATTCTTTTTTGAGAGATGAGCCGAACTTTTCCAAAGTTAGCATGGCATTGCCCGTAGCCATTCTTACAAGGTTTTTCTTTTCACCTTTTAAGGGTACGAGGATACTTACCTTCTTACCCTTTACCTCCGAGAGCCAATCCGATATAAGCTGTGTATTCTCGATTTCCGACTGTATAAGTATCTCCTTTGGGATATAGGGTGTGCCGCTGTAGAATTGTTCCGTAAACTTTGTTATAAGCTCCTTATTATCCGTACCCTCACAATCATTTAAAAAGAAATGCTCTCTTCCCGTTATAATGCCCGACCGTATAAAAAACACTTGGAACACCGCATTTTCCTCATCTCTTGCATAGGCTATAACATCTCTTTCATCCGAGTGCATACTCTCTATTATCTGCCTTTGTCTCAGAGTTTTAAGGGCCTTTATATTGTCTCTTATCTCTGCTGCCTTTTCATACTCCATATTTTCAGAGTACTCAAGCATTTTGCCTTCCAGCTCTTTTTCCGTATTTTCGATTTTTCCGCTTAGAAAATCCACAGCCTTTGCCACCGATAAGGCATACTCCTCCCTGCTTTCATAGCCTGCACAAGGGGCATTGCAAAGACCTATGTGGTAGTTGAGACAGGGTTTTGTGGGCTTTCCCTCTTCTATTTTTCTCTTACAGCTTCTTATTTTCCAAAGCTTGTGTATAAGGTCTATATTTTCCCTAACATTTGTACTGCCCGTATAGGGGCCGAAATATTTAGCCTTATCCTTTTCATGCCTTCTTGTGGAATATATTACGGGAAAGTCCTCGTTTACCGTTATTTTGATATAGGGATAGGTCTTATCGTCCTTCAGGTTAATATTGTATTTTGGGCTGTGTTTTTTAATGAGGCTGTTTTCAAGTATGAGTGCCTCCACTTCGCTTCCCGTAATGATATATTCAAAGCTTACTATCTGTGATACCAGCCTTTTTGTTTTGGGAGTGTGGTTTGCAAGATTTTGAAAATAGCTTCTTACCCTGTTTTTTAATATTTTAGCCTTTCCCACATATATGACGGCGTCTTTTTCGTCCTTCATGATATAGACCCCGGGTTTTTCGGGCAATTTTTTAAGTTCTTCGGGAATGTTGAATGTATTTTTGTCCATATATATAAATAAGGGGGTGCTATTTCACACCCCCACATAATTACTCTATGTTAGCTGTTTTTTCCATTACTCTTTCTATTATAGCAGCAGACTCCGCACGGGTAGTGGTGGCTTTAGGCTCAATATTTTCGCCTTTGCCCTTTACGATACCCTCACTTACCATTGCCGCAAGAGAAGATACGGCATAAGGGGATATATCCTCCTTATCCGCAAACTCGTCAAGCACGCTTTCATCGCCTGTAAGTGTGGTGTCAAGCTTTATTTCAAGAGCATTTTTGGCAAGTATCATCATATCCTGTCTTGTGATATTGCTTTCGGGTGAGAATGTACCGTCTCCGTTGCCGTTTGCTATACCCAATGCCTTTGCGGTAGCCACTGCATCGTAGTAGTAGCTTTCTTCGGGTACATCGGTGAAATTATCGGTAGCCTCCTGTGTTTCAAAGCCGAGGCCTCTCATAAGCATAATGAGGAAATCTGCTCTTTTTACCTCATTTAAAGGCTTGAAAGTACCGTCGGGATAACCCGTTACAACGCCCTTAGAATAAAGGTTTTCAATACACTCTCTTGCCCAATAGTCTTTTTCAACATCGGAAAATACCGTAGATACTTGGGTCTCGGTGTTTTCGGAACCATCGTTTTCATCCGTAGCGGTACCTGTGCTTCTGCCCGAGGATGAACCCGAACCGCCGCCTCTTCTTGTACCCGATGAGTTATCGGAGGATGATGTGTCGCTACCGTTATCCGAGCTGTCGGAACCTGTGGCAGAACCGTCACTTGAACCACTGCCCGAAGAGGAAGAACCGCCGGAGGATGATCCGCCACCGCCACCCGAGGAACCGCCGGTCGAGGAGTTGTTGTTTGTTGCAACGGTAGTTGTCTCTGTTTGAGACTCTGTTGTAACGGAGGTCGTAGCCTCTGTGTTGTTTTGAGTCTCCTGCTCGCTGTCTTTTACACCCGTACCTACGGTCACATAGCCGTCGGATACGGATACCTTGTTTTCTTTACTGTTTCCGCTTTCAAAGTATTTTACAAGTACGGGGTCGAAGGTAATATCCGTTGTACCGTTACCTACCGCCTTAAACTTAACTCTGCAAAGTGTACCCGTAGTTTCTATATTTTGAAGGTAGCCGTTTATACTTTCCGCAAGATAGGAAGAAAGCTTTAATATACCAAGCTTACCCGCATTGGTGGAGCCGTCTGCCCTTCCCTCATATTCGGGATCTCCCGACTTGGGTACAAAACCTATTCTTCCGTTTATACCGTTTACCGTAAAGAGGGTATATTCCTTACCCGATGCGGAGGTGTACACTGCCATATCCCCTGCAGCCTCACTGCCGTCGGACTTAACAGCCTCTATTACCTCGGGGTCGAAGCGTATAAAAGCCGTAACATTGTTTATACCCGATGCATTTTCCGTAAGCTTGAAATCGGCATAGAAGGTATCTCCTATCTCTACCGCGGACTCACTTACATTACACTCGATTTCCACCTCTCCCACGGCTGCTCTTACATTGACTGCGGGTACAGTCAAAAGAGAAAGTGAGAGTATAAGACTTAGTATTTTTTTCACTTTTTTTCCTCCTGTTACTTGTAACAGGGCAAAGCGATAATGCTTTGCCCCTTTGTTGTCTGTAATAAATATACACTATATCGGTATTATTTGCAAGTTTTTTTGTGAAATTTTTATAAGATTTTCAAGGGGACACTGATTAATGTGGTTGAAGTACCGATGAGATAAAATTTCACAAGTCCGGGAAAGGGCTCGCAGGCATAGCATTGCGGATTTTGCGTAGCAAAAGTCCGTCCCTTCGGGATTTGTAAGTTTGCGAGCAAACTTACAAACTTGCTATGTCAAGAGCACTTGACAGTTACCGAAAGATATCGGACGCCGTCAGGCGGTTTTCGCTACAAGCGAAAATAATGAGACGAGTTGGGGAATTTTAGCCATCGGGACGAAAGCTAAATTAGTCAGTGTTTCCTTAATATTCCCTTACATTTGACACAGGTTTTAAAGTATTCATATTCGATACAGCAAAAAGCCTTGTCTTTTCGTTTGCCCCCGAGGCTTCGCTGTTTGTATATAAGTTATCCTCAAAGGTTATTTCCTCCGAGGTCGCACTGTCAAACACATTGTCATCAAAACCCGAGCGTATAAGGGTGACCGTTCCGTTTCTCGGGGAATATATTTTTACATTTACATTGTCGCTGTTTATGTAAAAAGGAGATATAAATATGTTACTCGGGTCTTTTATAAAGTTTAGAGCCTCCGTTGCTATCAAATAGCCGTAGCCTGTTTCATCGTCCCTTCCCGAGGTGTTAAGATCTTTTGTAGCCGCCTTTATCACTGCGAAGGCATCCATATTTTCTCCCGGGTGGTCTTTCTTATACTCTCCCGCTACTACAGTCAACACACCCGTTATGATAGGTGCGGATTCGGAAGTGCCTCTGTAGGTTTTGTAGCCCTGTATGGTAAGACTGGGACAGACCCCGGGTGCCGTAACATCCACCTCGTCATTATACTGGCTGAAAGACTCTCTTTGGTAAGAGGCATTTACGGAGGATACGGATATCACCTGAGGGTAGGAAGCAGGGTAGTTGTAGGTCGTAGCCCCGTCATTTCCCGCACTTGCCACAAGTATAACACCCTTTGAAGAGGCATATTCTATGGCCTTTTTAAGGGTAGTTACATCCACATTCACACCGAGACTCATATTTATGATATCACATTCGTATGTATCCACTGCGGCGTATATTGCCTTTATAAGAGCCGATACGGAGGAATTGCCGTTATAATAAACACAAAGGGGATAGTACTCCGCATTTGTGGCTATACCGTCTATACCTATGCCGTTGTCCTCCACCGCCGTAAGCAAGCCCATAACATTTGTCCCGTGCCCCTTGGTGTCGGTAACATCGGTAGAGTTTATGATATAGTTATAGCCCTCTTTTATATTCGCTCCCACAAGATCTTCGTGGTCTACGTTGCAACCCGTATCTATAACAGCCACCTTTACACCCTCGCCCTTTGAAGATATTTTTTTAAGGGCGGATATCTCCATGTCCTGCATATAATCCACATCGTAGAACTGAAGTTCTTCGGAATGGAGTTGAAGGGGAACATCCTCTTCGGCGCTATCACAAAAGCCCATAAGCTTCAGACCCAATGTTTCAAAATCATCAAAAACATAGGTGTCGGGAGCTATCTCCTCACGGTCGGAAAATTCTATACCGTGGGTCTTTTCACTTTTCAGTTCTACAATATAGTCCCGTGCAGAAGCCGAAACACAGCTTAACGCCGAAACAACAAAAGCCAAAGCCAAGCCCGATTTAAGCCTCACTCTCATCACCTTCCGCTTTCTTCCTAAGGATATCGTACTTAAACAAAGGTCTGTCCACTTTCATTTTTACTATCTGTCTTGCATGATTTGCGGTTTCCGTAGTATTACCTTCTTTGTCTCTTATCTCCTCGATCTCATAAGGGAAACTTTCTCCCTTTTGGGTAAGAAACTCTGCTTTGTCTCCTACGGAAAATTTATTTCTCTGCTCTATTACAGCAATTTTATTTTCGCTGTCGTATTCCAACACTATGCCTAAAAAGTCGTACTCTCTTATGTAGGAAGAGTTGGTATATACCTGCTCCTCACTTCCGGGGCTTCCGTAGTAGAAGCCCGTGGTAAAGCCTCTGTAGCTTGCCTTTGACACCTCTTCTTTGTAGTAGCTTTTTCTCTTCTCGTAAAGAGCGGGGTCTTTCAAAAAGTCGTCTATAGCTTGCCTATATGCCTTTACCACCGTTGCCACATAGAAGGATGTTTTCATTCTTCCCTCTATTTTTAGGGAATACACCCCCGAGTTGTAAAGCTGTGGAATATGTTCTATCATACAAAGGTCTTTGGAGTTAAATATATATGTGCCTCTTTCCTCCTCCACAACGGGAAGATACTCCCCTTCCCTTGTGCTTTCGGTAACATAGTACTTCCATCTGCAGGGGTGGGCACACTCTCCCGTATTGGCATTTCTGCCCGTAAAGTAGTTGCTTAAAAGGCATCTTCCCGAATAGCTTATACACATGGCACCGTGTACAAAAGCCTCTATCTCCGTATCGCCTATGTTTTGAGATATCTCCCTTATCTCCTCCAAAGACAGCTCCCTTGCCATAACTATGCGTTTTGCTCCCAGCTCCTTCCAAAAAAGAGCGGACAAGAAGTTTGTGTTGTTAGCCTGCGTGCTTATGTGTATATCAAGGTTCGGTACCGTCTTTCTTGCCAGAGCAAAAACTCCCGGGTCTGCCACAAGTATGGCATCGGCTCCCATTTCCTCTAAGCTTTTAAAGTATTCCGCCATATTTTCAAAATCCCCGTTATGAGCGTAAATATTGCAGGTCACATATACCTTTGCCCCATGGGAGTGGGCAAAGTCTATACCTTCTTTCATTTGCTTTTCGTCAAAGTTTTTGGCTTTTGCTCTGAGACCGAAGCTGGTGCCTCCCAAATATACCGCATCCGCACCGTAAAGCACGGCTACCTTTAACTTTTCAAGATCTCCCGCAGGTGCCAGAAGCTCAAATTTTTTATTATTCAATATATTTCAACCGCCTTATTCGGATATTTTTTGCATAAGTGCAATGCCGTCACTTAGCGTAAGTATACTTGTGTACAAACTCTCATTGTGAGTTATGGCATAAAGAAATTCATTCAGCCTTGAATATATGGTCTTTTGCCTGTGGGGGATATCCTCCCACTTTTTGGCTACGGTGCCGTTTTGAAAAATGTCATCGGCTACTATTACACCGTCTTTTTTGCAAAGTCGTATCACATAGGACAAAAGGTTTATATACTGTCCCTTTGCGGCATCCATAAATATAAAGTCATACTTATGGCCTTCCTTTGCAAGACGAGGGAGTATGTCATTGGCATCTCCTTCAAGAAGAGTTATTTTGTCCGTTAAACCGAAATCCGCTATGTTTTCCTTAGCCCTTTCTATCATATAGGGGTATCTGTCGATAGTGGTTATGTGTCCCCCCTCCTTCAGAAAACCCGACATATATATAGCCGAAAAACCTACACAGGTGCCTATTTCAAGAATGTTGCAAGGCTTTATAAGCCTCAAAAGAAAGCCCATAAGCCTTACAACATCATCTGTTATAACGGGCATATCCTCTTCCAAAGCCTTTTTTCTCAACTCCCCCAGCTTACCCTCAAGCTTTGGGTAAAGGTTTAGGATATATTTAAAAAGTTCATTATCTATAAGATAATTTTCATTCATATTTAGCTGTCCTTATCTTCAAAGTATGCATCCTTATCCTGCAGGAACTGCTGATAATCCGATGAGAACTTATGTCCGAAACTGTTTGCCCCCGCCTTTACGTAGTAGAGGTAATCGGTTTGTGCAGGCTCTATAGCCGCTTTTATAGACTCTATACCCGCATTTCCCACAGGTCCCGAAGGAAGGCCGTTGCAAACATAGGTGTTGTGGCTGTCCTGTACAAGAAGGTCCGCCTCCATGACCCTGTCTTTTCTGCCTAAGGCATATTGTACGGTATCGTTCATTTGAAGCTTCATGCCTTGAGCTATCCTGTTGTATATTACGGAGGCAACAAGAGGCTTTTCTTCCGTAAGCGTAGCCTCTCCCTCTATTACGGAGGCTGCTATAACGATATCGTCTAATGTCTTTCCCTTTGCCTTTATACTTTCTCTAAGGGTAGCATCCACGTTTTTGTCGAACTGTTCAAGCATCATAGCCACAATATCTTTTGCGGGGGTTCCCGGTTCAATGTAGTAGGTCTCGGGATAGAGATAACCCTCCAAAAGGTTGGCTCTTTCGGGTATGTCTGCCACAAAGTCATAGGAGTAGTCTCTTGAAGAGGCTGCCGCTATAAACTCATCGTAGGTACAAAGGCCCTTTGCCGACAGATCCGTAGCTATTTCTTTAAGCCACTGTCCTTCTTTTACCGTAAGCTTTACGGCTGTAGGGCTTATACCGCCCTTTCTCAGCTCCTCTGCTATCTCGGAAAATGTCATTCTGTTTGAAAGCTTATACTTACCCGACTTGAAATCTCCCCCTGCTTTTTTAAGCTTGCAAAGAGCCATAAAGTGATACTGCGAGTCTATAATGCCCGAAGAATCCAGTCTTGAAGCTATACCGTTTACGCTGGTACCGTCGGGTATATCCACATTTACTTCCACCTCTTCCGCTTCTTTGGCAATATTCAGCTTTATCATGATTTTTGCAAGAGTGGAATCCGTACCCACATATTCATCGCTTATGATCTTGTAGCCTGCATAGCCAAGACCACCCAAAACGAGTATGAATATTAAAAACACCGTAAAGCAACCCATACAACCCGGGTGCCTTCTGGCAAAACTTACGGGTTTTGCCGTATATATAACGCCCTCATTGGGATCCGTTTCTTTTTTCTTTTTCTTTTTTTTCTTCTTTTTTTTCTCGGGAGTTACCTCTTCTTTAGACTCTTCCTTTGGAGGCTCCTCTTTGGGTGCCTCTTCTTTCACCTGTTCTTCTCCCTCGGTTTTATCCTTATAGAGAGCCGTATCCGAGACCTCGGGGCTTTTATCCTCGGCCTTTTCCTCTACACTTTCGTTTTCGGATACCACCTTTTCGGAATTCAAGGCGGTATCTAAAATTTCCCCTGTCGTTTTCTCATCACTCATTGTAATTTACCTCCACTAAAGTAAGTCCGTTAGCTATCATGGTTTTCCCTGCTTTTTCCCTTTTTTGAGAAAGTATGATATCCCTTATGTTTTCGGGCTCCTTCTTTCCCAATCCCACATCCAAAAGGGTACCTGCCACTATCCTTACCATATTGTATAAAAATCCGCTTCCCTTTATTTTAATATTTATAATATCCTCTTTTAAATATACATCCATATCGTATATTGTTCTTACATGGCTTTTTACCGTAGCCTCCGAAGAACAAAATGCCGAAAAATCATGTTCGCCCAAGAAGAAAGAACAGGCTTTTTTCATGCTCTGTGTATCAAGTTTTCTTCTTTCATAGGCTGTATATCTGTAAAGGAGTGGGTTTCTTGTATCACTGTTTTGTATTTTGTAAATATATGTTTTATCTATAACACTTTTCTGCGGATGGAAAATATCGCTTACCTCTCTTGCCTCCAACACAGCCACATCCTTTGGTAAAAAGCTGTTTAGCGCCCGCGGAAAGCTTTCCATGGGTATGGAAGTATCAAGTTTGAAAAATACACCTTGAGCAAGAGCATGTACTCCCGTATCCGTCCTGCTGGCTCCCCTTACGCCCACTTCTTTTTTTGTAAGGCTTAAAAGTGCCTCTTCCACCACCTGCTGGACCGTTATAAAATCCTTCTGCCTCTGCCAGCCGTAGTAATTGCTGCCGTCATAGGCAAGTTTTAAGAGTATATTCATATCATATCTGTCCCACAACTATAGTTAAAAGAACGGCAAAAGCAAATATATACGCTATTGCATCCCTTTTCCCCGCTTTTAAAACATTTAACTTTGTTCTGCCCTTACCGCCTCTGTAACATCTTGCCTCCATAGCCTGTGCCAATTCATCCGCCCTTCTGAAAGAAGATACGAAAAGGGGCACAAGCAAGGGCAACATACCCTTCGCTCTTTTAATTATACCTCCCGACTCAAAATCCGCACCTCTTGAAAGCTGTGCCTTTTTGATCTTATCAAGCTCCTGCGCCAACGTAGGTATGAACCTTAGGGCTATGCTCATCATAAGAGCTGTTTCGTGAACGGGAAACTTTATAACTCTCAAAGGTGAGAGTATGCTTTCAAGCCCGTCTGTGAGGGCAATGGGTGTGGTGGTAAATGTTAAAAATCCCGACCCTACCACAAGAAGCATAAGTCTTACGCAAAGTTTCAAAGTAAGGGAGAGACCGTCTGTTGTTATACTTATAAAATGCCACCTAAAAAGCTCCGTACCCGTATTTATAAAAAACAAATTGAATATCACGGTAAAAAATATAATGGCTATAACCGTTTTTAAGGCCCTTACAGCCATAGTCAAGGGTACTTTCGAAAATATAAGTTCCGTTATCGTAAAAAGGAAACACAAGCTATATCCCCACACACCTTTTGCCAAAAACACAGCAAGGATATATATGGCTGTTACAGCTATCTTCGTTCTTGGGTCCAAAGAATGTATGAAAGAATTTGCTCTGTAGTATTGTCCCAAAGTCAGGTTCATTTAGCTTCTCCAAACACTTTTAATATATTTTGCCGCCTCTCTCATAGAAAATATATCCGAGGGCATATACACGCCCTTTTCTTTCAGGATATTTGAAAGTTTTGTGGGTTGCGGCACATCAAGACCTATTTCTTCAAGCCTTTTTGTGTTTTCAAAAACTTCCTTCGGGCTTCCCACCATTTCCTTTTTGCCCTCATTCATTACAAGTATCCTGTCTGCAACAGCGGCAACCTCATCCATGGAATGGGACACAAGAACTATCGTTATACCGTAATTTCTTTGCAATGCCTTTATATTTGAAAGTATCTCTCTTCTGCCTGCGGGATCCAACCCTGCCATAGGCTCATCCAAAACCAATACCTTAGGCTCCATAGCCAATATACTTGCAATGGCAAGCCTTCTTTTTTGCCCTCCCGAAAGGGCAAAGGGAGATTTCTCAAAGTAGCTTTCATCAAGTCCTACGGAATGCAGAGCGTTTTTAACTCTTCTATCTGTTTCCTCTTGACCCAGTCCCATATTTTTAGGACCGAAAGCCACCTCGTCGTATATCATGGTCTCAAAAAGTTGATATTCGGGATATTGGAAAACCACACCTATATTCTGTCTTATTTTAAAAAGCTCTTTTTTGTTTTGGAATATGTCCTTGCCCTCAAAAAAAATACTACCCTCATCAGGCTCCAAAAGACCGTTTAAAAGCTGTATAAGAGTGCTTTTACCCGAACCCGTATGCCCTATAAAGCCTAAAAACTCATTCTCGTATATTTTAAGGTCAAGGCTGTCCACCGCTTTTTTGCCCTTATTTTTACCGCCATAGAAGTAGGATACGTTTTTTACCTCTATGAGGGTTTGTTTTTCTGTCTCTTCACATTTCTTTTCCGATCGTTTTTCACCCGTAAAGCCCATATCCAAAAGGGCTTTTGCCATATCATCGGGAGTCACGGTATATATATCGGTGTTAATACCTCTTTTTCTTAATTCATAGGAAAGTTCTGTCATTCGGGGAACATCAAGCCCCATTTCCCGCATACGCTCCACTTGAGTGAATATTTCCTTAGGCTCTCCTTTAAGAGTTATCCTTCCCTTTTCCATAACAAAGATACGCTCTGCAAGAGCCGCCTCTTCCATGTAGTGGGTTATAAGAAGTATGGTAATGCCTCTCTTGTTCAATTCAAGAGCCTGCTTCATAACATCTCTTCGCCCCTTCGGGTCAAGCATGGCGGTGGATTCGTCAAATATTATGCACTTAGGCTCCATAGCAAGTATCCCCGCTATGGCTATCCTCTGCTTTTGACCTCCCGAAAGCTCAAAGGGAGCAACCTTTGCATATTCCGACATACCCACACTTTCAAGTGCTTTATCCACTCTTTGCCTTATCTCCTCCGTGGGTAAACCTAAGTTTTCGGGACCGAATGCCACATCCTCCTCCACCACCGAGGATATTATTTGATTATCGGGGTCTTGAAATACCATACCCGTATTACGGCGTATATCAAAAAAATTTTCCTCTTTCGAGGCATCAAGCCCTCCCACAAAAAGAGTGCCCCCGTTTTTTTGTATAAGGGTATTTACAAGCATTGCAAAGGTGGACTTCCCCGAGCCGTTACGCCCGAGTATCGCCGCAAACTCCCCTTCTCTAATGTCTATATCCACACCCCTAAGCACCTCTAAGGCTTGGGTATCATCCTCTTTTTCATTATATACTTTATATGAAAAGGAAATATCTCTTCCCTTTATATATTCCATACTATCCTCATGTAAGAAAAAAAATATTCAATTTAGTATATACTTTTTGTCGAAATAAATCAAGTAAAAGGATTGAAATTTATTTAAAACAGGGGTATATTATATATAAAAATCATTATAAGAAGGAAAAATTATGTTCAGAGCAGATTATCACATACATACAGAGTATTCCATAGACAGCGAAGCTCCCATTGAAGAAGTTATAGAAGCGGGTATTCAAAAGGGTTTAAATGAAATGGCGATCACCGACCATGTGGATTTTGACCCTCACTATCCCCTGCTTGACTACGGGAAATACATTCCCATAATATTGGAGCTTAAAGAAAAATACAAGAATGATATAAATATCGTTTTAGGTGTGGAAGTAGGGCTTGAAAACAAGTGGAAGAAGCATATAAACTCTTTTATATCGGACTTTCCCTTTGACTTTGTTATAGGCTCTTCCCATTCCGTACTGACCTACGACCTCTACTACGATATGGAAAAATATTTTTCCGTAAGAACAAAAGAAGAAGCCTACAGCACCTACTTTACGGAAATGCTTGAAAACATAAAAACCTGCCACGGCTTTAACGTTTACGGTCATTTGGATTTTGTAACACGGTACGGTATGTATGAGGACAACTCTCTTAAATATACGGACTACCGAGAATATATAGACCCCTGCCTTAAGGCTCTTATAGAAAAGGGTTGCGGCATAGAAATAAATACCTCGGGCTTTAGATACGGTATAAATGATACCTACCCCAATATAGATATCCTTAAGCGATACAAACAGCTGGGAGGCGAGATACTCACCTGCGGTTCCGACAGCCACAAAGTAAAAGATGTGGCAGACCATATATCTCACGCCTACGAAATGGCAAAAGCCGCAGGTTTTAAATATATAACTACCTTCCAAAACAAAAAGCCTTACTTTCAAAGTTTAGACTGAAAACAAGGCTACGTGTTAAAAAGGAGTACAAAGCATGAGTATATATAAAAATTTTTTTAAAAACAATCCCTTAAAAGATTACTCCGCAGCCCATATTGCACATTTTGAAATGTCCATTTTAACTTCTGCGGAAATGCAGGAAAAGATAGAAGAAACAATAAGAACTTCCGTGGACCCCGAAAGACAAACTCAGCTTGATTTGGAGTCAAAACAAATATCATCGGCAAACACTACCGATGATATCATAAACATAATGCGCAAAATGAAAGAAAGAGTAAATGTAGCACAGTTATGCAATAAAGTCCTGTCAGAGCCCGATAAATATATACCCGCCATAACCGATAGATTTTATCGTATAAAAATGGACAAATTCGTGGAAACCGCAGGTATTATATTTTATAACGCAGATATCGCTTATCTTGAAGACTTATACGAAAATTACAATAATATACAATTCCCCTTTGCCCAATCTATGATATGCCTATTACTTGCTATGCGAGAATTCAAGGATATCGACGATTTTTTACTGTGTGAATACAACAGGTTCAAAAGCTACTATCCCGATGAAATATACTACGAATTCCCTTTACTCGGATTGTATATAACAAACGGTAAATTTTAAGTTGAACGTCTCAACAATATTAAGGGGACCTCTAAAAGCTCATAAATCGTAAAACCGGCTACCTTGCAAAGGTTAGTCGGCAATGCCTCTCACCAATGCTCTACGTTGGCTTCAAGCCATTTCCCTGTCCTCGAACAAGAAGCTTAATTTTACTTCAATAGCACTTTTTAGAGTTCCCCCGAAAGCAAGGCTGTGTAAACAAGACATATCTATCTCTTATCTTTTCCGTAAATTAAAAGTGCCGTAAGCCATATAAGCATAGAACCATTCATAGCAAATGTTTTCAAGCCGTTTGTAAAAGCTGTGTTGCATATATCCGTAGGAAGAGTATATAGTATAGCCCACCACACCAAGGGGTGGAATATAAGCATCTTTCTCGGTAAAAGAGAGCTTCCTCTCGCTATGTCAAAAAAATGCAGCAAAAACGGCAGAAGCATAAGCAAAAGCCAAAGGCTCATACCGGGCATTACGGCATCATACAAAGAATTAAGGGTCAATATTGCGGTACTCCCGTCCCTATATCTGCAAAGGAAAGCAAAAAGGTATATCATAGCCGAATATAGGTAGTGCAATAACGCCCAACCACCCATACCGACTATCATAAATATACTTTCCATGCGTTTTGTTTTTGTTTCCTTAAATATTTGACCCATACCCCACATGCATGGAGCATAACTCAGTACACCGAAAAATCCGAAGACCATAGACACAACGGGTCTTAAAAGGTTGTAGGAGCCCGTATACCCTTTTACAAGGGCATTCCAACAGACCCCTTCTATGGGAGTAGGGTCTGTATAGCCTAAAAGCCAATCCCCCACTCCCAAAAGAACAGCTCCCAAAATACCGAAATATATCCACAGTCTTTTTGTCAATATACCCATATTCACTTTTAGTCTACAGGTCTTTGCAAGCAAGGCCTTGTGCTTAAACCGCTTATAAGGGTAGTGGACACATTGTGCAAAAGGGCAGATGTTGAGGGTGCAAGAATACCGCTTATACCTCCTGCTATAAGTGCGGTGTTAAATCCTACTATAAAGCGGTGATTACGACTTATTCTTTCAAACAAGCCTTCGCTCAACCGTCTTAAAGTTATAAGTAGCCTCAAGTCCTCGGAAAGCAAAGTAATATCCGCTACTTCCTTTGCTATATCCGAAGCCGAACACATTGCCACAGACACATCGGCAGTTGCCAAAGCGGGTGAATCGTTTATACCGTCACCTACCATAGCCACCTTATGTCCCTTCGACTTAAGAGAAGCTACGATATCCGCCTTATCCTCCGGTAGCACTTGAGCACGGTATTCCGAAATACCAAGCTTTTTACAAGCTGCTTTTGCCGCCGCCTCACTATCTCCCGTAAGCATTATAGTACGTTTAAATCCCTGTTCTTTAAGCTCGGTAATGACCTGCTTTGCTTCTTTTCGCACAGGATCGTTTATACATATCATACCCACGATCTTATTTCCTATGGATAAGAAAAGCAAAGAAGAACTTTTAACTCTTTTAACGGTCTTTTCCACTTCTTTATCAAGCTTTATACCCTCATCTTCAAAAAGAAAATGGGCACTTCCTATAAGCGTTCTCTCCCCGTTAAGCATTGTAGCTATGCCATGAGCCACAATATACTCCACATCCGCATGTTCCTCTTCGTGCTTAAGTTTAAGTTCCTCCGCCTTCCTTACCACCGCACGGGCAATACTGTGAGGAAAATGCTCCTCTATACAGGCAGCGATCTTTAAAACTTCTTTTTCTTCGTAGCCGTTAAAGGCATATACTTTTTCCACCGTGGGACAACTGTTTGTAAGAGTTCCCGTTTTATCAAATACTATGGTATCTGCCTTAGCGTAATTTTCAAGGTATTTACCACCCTTTATCATTACACCGTAGGTCGTAGCCTCTCGCATGGCGGATATGACACAAATAGGGGATGAGAGCTTTATGGCACAGGAATAGTCCACCATAAGCACAGACAATGCCTTTTGCATATTTCCGGTAAAAATATAGGTTCCCAGTGCCGTTAGAAGACTATAGGGAACAATGGCATCCGCAAGCTTTTCAGCCTTTGTTTGAGTGGTTGCCTTCAAACTTTCAGAGGCATCTATCATATCGGCTATCTTCTGTATACGGGTCTCATCGGGAAGACTTCTTACCTGTATAACAATACTGCCCTCGTCTATGACTGTACCTGCATAAACGCTTGCACCCTTTCCCCGCATAACAGGCAAAGGTTCGCCCGTTAAGGAAGACTCGTTTACAAGAGCCTCTCCTTCCCACACTTCACCGTCTACAGGTATCATGACACCTTGGCGCACTCTTATTTTGTCACCCTTTTTAAGCTTAGCCACAGAAGAGGAAACATCGCCCTTTTCCGTTACCAACCAAACTTTATCAATATTAACAAAAATGCTTTTTGCAAGGGTAGCCTTGGCTTTTTTATGAGTGTATTCTTCCAAAAGTTCCGAAATACTCAATAGTGTCATTACAGAGTTTGCCGTTGAAAAGGAACCCGATATAAGGGCGGCCGAAATAGAAACCGCATCCAACACAGCAACATTTACTCTGCCCTCCCAAAGACTTGAAAGCCCTTTAGATACAAAGCTTGTTGCCCTCCTAAGAGTGAAAAGTATGTTAATGGGTGCCGGCAAAAACAAACTCCTTATTGCGGCTTTTCCGAAAACACTCAAAATATCCTTTTTGAATTCTCCCGTAAGCTTTCTGATATCCGCAGACATATCCTCTTCAAGAGGTATGTCCTTCTTTTTAAGTGTACTTATATACTTTAAAAGAGCTCTTTTGCGATCCTCTTTACAGTATATGAGTATTCCTCCGTTTATGGCGGTAACCTCCACACTTATAACTCCTTTTTGCGCCTCAATAAGTGTTTTAAGTCCCGCCGCCTGTTCATGGGTAAGGGAAGAGCTAAGTCTTATTCTGATGCGCCCTTTTTTATTGTATACTATAGTATGACGCATATATTTCCCTCTTAAGCATTCTCTTCACTGTCTTCACAGTCTAAAATCTCGTCTTCTTCGGAAATATTTGCCGCATCGTAATAAATATCCTCCGCATCTTCCTTAAGGTTTTCAAAAGCCACCCTTGCATCATGCTTCATCTTCATACCCTCGGCAAGCCCCTTAACACAAAGCTCTCTCGTTTTTTTACTCTTAAGTATCTTACCGCCTATAACAGCCGCTGCCGCACCTCCTATAAAACAAAGAAATTTAGTGTTTTCAAGACATTTTTTAAACATTGTATTTTTCTCCTTTACATATTTTACTTGTTAGCTATCGCTAACATATGCACATTATACTACCTAATAACACAAAATGTCAATATAACATTTCCCTATTTTTGCCTTTTGGAACCCACCTTGATTATTAAATGATCTCTAAAAAATCAGTGCAATACTTCGTTTATTAGTTTATACTAACTTTTATCCATGTTACAGAGCCAAGCTTTTCCCTATCTTTATCTCATTACACACTACCCATTCAAACAGAATTTTCATTGCAAACACTATTTATTTCAAAAAAAAAGCTTTTATTTCCTATTATAATGTAGTATAATAAAGGGTAGCGTTAATGACTGATATTACATTAGGAGTAATTTGTATGATATATAAAGCAGGTATAGATATAGGTTCTACCACTATAAAATTTGTGGTAATGGATGAAAAAAACAATATTTGTTTTAAGGATTACAGAAGACACCGTTCCAATATACAAGAGACACTTTTAGGCCTTATAGCGGATGCACGCAAGCTTCTGGGGGATATTTCCTTTTCCGCAATGATAACCGGAAGCGGCGGACTTTCCATCGCCAACTGGATAGGTATGCCCTTTATACAGGAGGTTGTGGCTGTAAGTACCGCTATAAGAAATGTTGCGCCCCAAACCGATGTAGCCATAGAGATAGGCGGAGAGGATGCCAAGATAATATACTTTGACGGAGCGAGTATAGAGCAGAGAATGAACGGAGTTTGTGCAGGAGGTACAGGCTCTTTCATAGACCAAATGGCTTCTCTTTTGCAAACGGATGCTACGGGTCTGAACGAATATGCCAAAAGCTATAAGGTGATATACCCCATCGCCGCAAGATGTGGTGTTTTTGCCAAAAGCGATATACAGCCCCTTATAAACGAGGGTGCGGCAAAGAGCGATCTGGCGGTATCTATATTTCAGGCTATAGTAAATCAAACCATAAGCGGTCTTGCCTGCGGTAAGCCCATAAGAGGAAGGGTGGCATTTTTAGGCGGGCCCCTTCACTTTTTAACGGAACTTAAAGAAAGATTTATAGATGTTCTTTCTCTCAAAAGCGATGCTGTGGTGGAGGTAGAGGACTCCCACCTTTTTGCGGCTTTAGGCTCTGCCTATTCCTCGGAGAAAGACCATATATTTAATATTGCGGATCTTGAGAAAAAGCTTAGTGAAGAAAAGCATGTTTCCATGGAGATAAACCGCCTTGAACCCTTGTTTAAAAGCGAAGAGGAATATCAAAGCTTTAAGAAAAGGCACGAAAAAGCCACCGTTGAAAAAGGCAAACTTGAAGAATACAAGGGAGATGTATTTTTAGGCATAGATGCGGGAAGTACCACCTCCAAGCTTGCCCTTATAGATACGGAAGGTCGGCTTTTGTACTCCTTCTATGCAGGTAATGAGGGTAACCCTTTAAAAATGGTAAAAAATGCCCTCAAGAGAATATACAACATACTCCCCGAGGGTGTAAATATAAGAAAATCCTGTATCACAGGCTACGGAGAGGGGCTTATAAAAGAAGCCCTTATGGTAGACCTTGGGGAAATAGAAACGGTAGCCCACTACAAGGCAGCTGCCTTTTTCGAGCCCGATGTAGACTCCATACTTGATATCGGCGGACAGGATATGAAGTATATAAGGATCAAAAACGGCGTTATAGATTCGGTACTTTTAAATGAAGCATGTTCCGCAGGCTGCGGTTCCTTTATAGAGACCTTTGCCAAAAGTCTCTCCCTTCCCGTACAGGAGTTTGCCAAGGTGGCGCTTTTTGCGGAAGGTCCTATAGATTTAGGCTCAAGGTGTACCGTATTTATGAATTCAAGAGTAAAGCAGGCTCAAAAAGAGGGTGCCGAAGTAGCGGACATATCCTCGGGACTTGCCTACTCCGTCATTAAAAATGCCCTTCAAAAGGTCATAAAAATAACAGACCCCAAGGAAATGGGTCAACACATCGTTGTGCAAGGCGGTACCTTCTACAACGAAGCGGTACTCAGAGCCTTTGAGATAATAAGCACAAGGGATGCGGTAAGACCCGATATAAGCGGTATCATGGGTGCCTTCGGTGCTGCCGTTATAGCAAGAGATAAATACAATAAAGGCGAAAAGTCCACACTTCTTTCTGCAGAAGACTTGGAAGGACTTGAAATAAATTCCACACTTACAAGGTGTAAGGGGTGCAGTAACAACTGTCTTCTTACCATAAACCGTTTCAGCGGAGGACGAAAGTTCATATCCGGTAACAGATGTGAAAAAGGCCTCGGAAAACAAACACAGGACAGCTGTGTACCCGACCTTTTTAAGTACAAGTACGAAAGGCTCTTTGACTATGAGCCTCTTAAAGAAAGTGAAGCCCCCAGAGGCGTGGTGGGTATACCCAGAGTTCTTAATATGTATGAGGACTACCCGCTTTGGTTCACCTTCTTTAACGAGCTGGGCTACAGTGTAAAGCTAAGCCCCAAAAGCACAAGAAAAATATACGAACTGGGTATAGAATCCATTCCCAGCGAGTCGGCCTGCTATCCCGCAAAAATAGTACACGGTCATATCAAAAGCCTTATAGATGACGGTGTAAAGTTTATATTCTACCCCTGTGTGGCTTACGAGAAAAAGGAAGTAGCCACGGCTGACAACCATTTCAACTGCCCTATAGTTACAAGCTATCCCGAAAACATTAAAAACAATGTGGAAGACATTAGGGAAAAGGATATAGATTTCAGAAACCCCTTCTTCTCCTTGGGGGATGAAAAAACACTTGTAAGACGACTTAAAGAAGAGTTTCCCGAAATTGACGGCAAGGAAGTGGAAAGAGCTGCAAGGAAGGCTTGGAGAGAACAGGAAAGGTACCGTGCCGACATAAGAAGAAAGGGCGAAGAGACCCTTAACTACATTAAAGAAAACAATATGACGGGTATCGTCATAGCGGGAAGACCCTACCACACAGACCCCGAAATAAACCATGGTATACCCGAGCTTGTGGCAAGCTACGGTGCGGCGGTACTTACGGAAGATTCCGTTGCCCATTTGGGTGTGGTGGAAAGACCTTTAAATGTACGGGATCAGTGGGCATATCACTCAAGGCTTTATGCCGCCGCCAGCTTCGTAAGAGAAGAAGAGAATTTAGAGCTTATACAGCTTAACAGCTTCGGTTGCGGTCTTGATGCGGTGACCACCGACGAAGTAAAGGACATACTCGATGCCTACGGCAAAATATACACCGTACTGAAAATAGATGAGATAAGTAATTTAGGTTCTGTCAGAATAAGGATACGCTCCCTCTTTGCTGCCCTCGAAGAGAGAAGAAGCAAAAAATTCAAGCCCCAAAAGCTTGTTTCCAGGGAAAAGAGGCTGGTATTCACAAAAGAAATGAAGAAGAACCACACCATACTTATGCCTCAAATGTCCCCTATACACTTTGACATAGCCAAAGAAGCCTTTATAGCAAACGGCTACAATGTAGTCCTTATGCCCGCCATAGACAGAGATTGTATAGATATAGGCTTAAAGTATGTAAATAACGATGCCTGCTACCCCGCACTTATAGTTGTGGGACAGGTACTTAAGGCATTGCAATCGGGAAACTACGATAAAAACAATGTTTCCGTAATGATAAGCCAAACGGGAGGTGGCTGCAGAGCCACAAACTACATAGGCTTTATAAGAAGGGCACTTAAAAAGGCAGGCTTTGAAAATGTACCCGTAATCAGCGTAAACACAGGCGGTCTTGAGAAAAACCCCGGTTTTAAAATAACCCCCTCCCTTGTGTTTGCCCTCTTGCAAGCCATACTTTACGGCGATCTCCTCATGCGAGTACTTTACAGAACAAGACCCTATGAAAAGGAAAAGGGTGCTGCGGAGGAACTTTGCAACAAGTGGAGCAAAATTTGCCAAAAGGCAGTGGTAAAACACAGCTACGGCGAGTTTAAAAAGAACTGCAAGAAGATAGTGGAAGAATTTGACGCTCTTCCCCTTAAAGATGAGAAAAAACCCAAGGTAGGCGTTGTGGGAGAGATACTTGTAAAATTCCACCCCACCGCCAACAATGATATTGTAGGCGTACTTGAAAAGGAAGGTGCGGAAGCGGTAGTGCCCGATCTTCTAAACTTTATGACCTACTCCCTTTACGGTTCGGTGTACAAAGAACTCTACTTCGGTGCAAAACATTCTTCTGCCATAGCTTCAAAGGCAGTGATAAAGTTTATAGAAGGCTACAGAAGACCCATGAGCAAAATACTTGCGGAAAGCAAAAGGTTTGAAGCTCCCGCCGATATAAAATATCTTGCGGATATGGCGGAGGATGTGGTAAGCCTCGGTAACCTTACGGGTGAGGGCTGGTTCCTTACCGCAGAACTTCTTGAACTGATACATAGCGGTGTTACAAACAACATCTGCGCACAACCCTTTGCCTGCCTGCCCAACCATGTAACGGGAAAAGGCGTTATAAAGGAACTGCGAAGAAGATACAAAAACTCCAACATAGTAGCCATAGACTACGACCCGGGAGCAAGTGAAGTAAATCAGCTGAACAGAATGAAACTTATGCTCAGCACCGCAAAATTGAACTTACAATAAATTTCAAAAGGGGGTGTGAAATATCACACCCCCGGCAAAAATGAGATTTTTGCCGATAAACAGCCGTTCTGCGCGCCTCTTTAGGGAGGCAAAAGCACTTTTGACTATCGTCAAAAGCCACCCTATGGGTGTCCCGATTACTTTTT
>JAFSVK010000105.1 GCA_017444985.1 Bacillota bacterium | reverse complement strand
ATTGAAGTAAAATTGAGATAGCTTGTTCGAGGACTAGGAAATGGCTCGAAGCCAATGTAGAGCATTGGTAAGAGACATTGACGACGTACTCGGGCAAGATAGCCAATTTTACGATTTATGACTTTTTAGAGGTTCCCATAAACAAAATATAAAGTATCTTTGGAATTTTTTGAAATTTTGGAGATACTTTTTTGATTATAAAAAAGGATTTTGAGGGTTTCTGTCGAAAAATAGCAGTAGACATAAATTTGAGGTGGTACTATGGCCTACTATCCCGAAGAGGTTATAAGGGAAGTTTTGTCGGGAAATGATATTGTGGATATAATAGGAAACAGTGTCAAGCTTACAAGAAGAGGCACGGGGAAGTATTTCGGCTTATGTCCCTTTCACCGTGAAAAGACACCGTCATTTTCCGTAGACGAGAGAAAACAGTTGTATTACTGCTTTGGCTGTAAGGCGGCAGGTAGCGCAATAACTTTTCTTATGAGGTACGAAGGACTTACTTTTGCCGATGCTATGAAAGTTTTGGCAGACAGGATAGGCTACAATCTACCTCAGGGCAGAGCCGAGGATGTTCAAAAAGCAGAGCTGAAAAAAAGAATGTATCAAATGCATAAGACGGTTGCAAGATACTACTACGATGTTTTAAATTCACCTGCCGGAGAGAAAGCAAGAGAATATCTTGATAAAAGGCAGATAAATAACGCCACAAGGCGACACTTTGGTTTCGGCTTTGCTCCCGATGAGTGGACATCCGTTTATGAAATGCTTAAAAAAGAAGGCTATGAAGATAGCGATATGGAAAGAAGCGGTCTTATAAAAAAGGCTTCAAGCGGTAATTATATCGACACCTTCAGAGACCGACTTATGATACCTATTATAGATGTATTCGGAAATATCGTAGCTTTCGGAGGAAGATACCTTGACGATAGGAAGCCTAAGTATTTAAACTCTCCCGAAACACTGATATATTCCAAAAGTTTTACACCCTTTAACTTAAATAATGCCAAGAATAAAATAATAAAAGATATTATTATAGTTGAAGGCTATATGGATGCCATAATGCTTTATCAAGCGGGCTTTAAAAATGTGGTGGCAGCCTCGGGGACTGCCATAAACGAAAAGTTTGCATCCGTAATAAGAAAGTACGGGGAAAATGTTGTACTTCTTTTGGATAATGACGAAGCGGGGCAAAGGGCAGCCATGAAGGCAATACCCATATTGTCGGGTTCGGGGCTTAATGTAAGAGTGCTTAGGGTCACCGACGGCAAGGATCCGGATGAATTTATAAAAGCGGAAGGAGCTCAAGCCTTTGCGGACCTTCTGATGCGTTCCCAAAACCAAGTGGTTTTCAGATGCGAACAGGCAAGAGGGAAGTATAATTTCGCTATATTAGATGAAAAGATAGCCTTTACAAAAGAAGTGGCTTCCATTATGAAGGAAGTTAACAGCGGTGTAGAGTTAGAGGCTTATATCGACGAGGTGGAAAGGCTTACGGGTATAAGCAAACAGGCTATTTTAAAAGAAATAGACAGGCTCAAAATAGGAGCGGGTACGGTAACTCAGCCCTCCTTGTCAACGATTGCCAAAATGAGCAGAAATATCGGCAAGGGAGGTACCACCGATGCAAGAAAAAGTATACTTAACGTTCTTGTTAACATACCCTCTTTCTATGACACTATAGTTTCACAAATAGAGCCAAAGGAACTGGTGGATGAATTTTTTGTTTCACTTATGGAAAACATACTATCGGTAAAAGAAAAGGGCGGGCATATAGATGCGCAAACTATCATATCCTTGTATGAGGATGCCGATACACAAAGCAGAGTTTCCGAAATTTTTGCGGCAAGTGAGGAATATGACGAAACGGTGATCAAAAAAGCCGTTTCCGATCAGATAAAAGAAGTTAAAAAGGCATATCTGACCCACATTATAGAAGAAAACAAAGAAGATCCTTCCATTGTGGGTGAGGCCATGAACAAAATGAGAAAACTTTAAAATAATGAAAGGATGGACTTAAATTGAAATCATCTGAAGAGAATGCTTTTGCATCAAAAATGAAGGAACTTTTGGCTGTAGCCAAGAAAAAGAAAAACGTGCTTGAATACAAAGATATTATGGATTCTCTTTCTGATGTGGATTTAGGTCCCGAGCAGATGGACAAGGTCTATGAATATCTTGATGCTCAAGGTATAGCGGTCATGGGTGTGGAGCTTGAAAGCGACAGCGATGACGAGCCCGACGAAAAGGAACTGGATCTCAGTGTTTCCGAAAACTCTATAAGTATAGATGACCATGTCAGAATGTACCTTAAGGAAATAGGAAAGGTCCCCCTGTTAAAGCCCGAAGAAGAGATAGAGCTTGCAAAAAGAATAAAGAATGGCGATGAGGAAGCTAAAAAGAAGCTTGCAGAGGCGAACCTTCGTCTTGTTGTAAGTATAGCCAAAAAATACGTGGGAAGAGGCATGCTCTTTCTCGACCTCATACAAGAAGGTAACTTAGGTCTTATAAAAGCTGTGGAAAAGTTTGACTATACCAAGGGTTTTAAGTTCAGTACATACGCAACTTGGTGGATAAGACAGGCTATCACAAGAGCTATAGCCGACCAAGCAAGGACTATAAGAATACCCGTTCACATGGTGGAAACTATAAACAAGCTTATAAGAGTATCCCGTCAGTTGCTTCAGGAGTTGGGCAGAGAGCCTACCGATGACGAGCTGGCAAAGGAAATGCAAATGCCTGTGGAAAAGGTAAGAGAAACAAGAAAGATATCTCAAGAGCCTGTATCCTTGGAGAAACCTATAGGCGAGGAGGAAGACAGCCATTTGGGAGATTTCATCCCCGATGAAGAAATTCCCGCCCCCGCAGATGCGGCAGCCTTTTCACTTTTAAAGGAGCAGCTTGAAGAGGTACTTGACACCCTTGCAGATAGAGAAAAACAGGTGCTTAAGCTGAGATTTGGCTTGATAGACGGAAAAGCAAGAACACTTGAGGAAGTAGGTTCTCGCTTCAACGTTACAAGAGAGCGTATAAGACAGATAGAAGCAAAGGCACTGAGAAAGTTAAGACACCCCAGCAGAAGTAAAAAACTTAAAGATTATCTTTAATATCACCAAAGCCGTAAGCAGAAAAAAGTTTACGGCTTTTATAGTGTTTATTTATAGGGGACCTCTAAAAAGTGCTATTGAAGTAAAATTGAGATATCTTGTTCGAGGACTGGGAAATGGCTCGAAGCCAATGTAGAGCATTGGTGAGAGACATTGACGACTAACCTTTGCAAGATAGCCAATTTTACGATTTAT
>JAFSVK010000009.1 GCA_017444985.1 Bacillota bacterium | reverse complement strand
TATAAAGGGAACCTCTAAAAAGTCATAAATTGTAAAATTGGCTATCTTGCAAAGGTTAGTCGTCAATGTCTCTCACCAATGCTCTACATTGGCTTCGAGCCATTTCCCAGTCCTCGAACAAGATATCTCAATTTTACTTCAATAGCACTTTTTAGAGCTCCCCTAAATTTTAAACAGAAGCCTCATTATTGAAAGGAAAGTGAAAAAATGGACAATTTCAGAAAAGAAGATCCCTTTAATCCTCAAGGTCTTTACGATCCGACCTTTGAACATGACAACTGTGGTATAGGGGCATGTGTTAATATAAAAGGTGAGCAGTCTCGTTACGTTGTGGAAACTGCCCTGCAAATAGTAGAAAAGCTTGAACACCGTGCGGGTAAGGATGCAAGAGGTGAAACGGGGGATGGCGTAGGTATAATACTGCAAATGCCCTATGATTTTTTTATAAAAGAAGGTAAAAAGCTGGGCTTTGATATGGGAGAGAAGGGAGACTTCGGTGTGGGAATGTTTTTCTTTCCCAACAATGAACTTAAAAGAAGCAGAGCCAAAAAGCTTTTTGAAATAATATCCGAAAAAAACGGTCTTGAATTTTTAGGCTGGAGAGAGGTACCCACAAAGGCAAACATACTGGGTAAAAAAGCTCTTGAAAGTATGCCCTCCATAGTGCAAGGCTTTGTAAAGCGTCCCGAAAATTGCTCCAAGGGCATTGATTTTGAAAGAAAGCTTTTTATAACAAGAAGAGAGTTTGAACAGTCCGACGAAAATACCTATGTATGTTCATTTTCGAGCAAGACCATAGTTTACAAGGGTATGTTCCTTGTGTATGAGCTGAGGGGATTTTACAACGACCTGAGGGATAAAGGCTTTGTATCGGCAATAGCCGCCGTACACTCCCGTTTCTCCACAAATACCGTACCCAGCTGGCAAAAAGCTCACCCCAACAGGCTTATCGTTCACAACGGTGAAATAAATACCATTACGGGTAATGCGGATAAAATGTTGGGACGTGAAGAGAAAATGTACTCTCCCTTTCTTAAGGATGATATGTACAAAATACTTCCTTCCATAAATGTAAAGGGTTCGGACTCCGCAAGACTTGATAATGCTTTGGAGCTTATGGTAATGTCGGGTATACCCCTTCCCATGGCGGTAATGATAACCATACCCGAGCCTTGGAAGAATAACACCACACTTTCAAAGTCCGTGCGTGATTTTTACGCCTACTACGCTACGATGATGGAGCCTTGGGACGGTCCCGTTTCCATAGTATTCACAGACGGCGATATTTTAGGTGCGGTGCTTGACAGAAACGGTCTCAGACCTTCAAGATATATAGTTACAAAGGACGGCTTCCTCATACTTTCCTCCGAAACGGGCTGTGTAGATGTGCCGGAGGAAAATATAGTTAAAAAAGACAGACTTCGTCCCGGTAAAATGCTTTTGACGGATACCCTACAGGGGCGTATCGTTGATGATGAGGAGTTAAAGGATCGTTATGCCTCCCGTTCACCCTACGGAGAATGGCTGGATGCAAATCTAATAGGTCTTCACGACCTTCATATACCAAATAAAGCCGTTAAGTCCTATTCCGATGAGGAACTTGCAAGGCTACAAAAGGTTTTCGGCTACAGCTATGAAAACATAAGAACATCCATACTGCCCATGGCAGAAAAAGGAGCGGAGCCCATAGCTTCTATGGGAAGCGATATAGCCCTTCCTCCTTTGGATAAACAAATGCCCCCTCTTTTCAACTACTTTAGGCAGATGTTTGCACAGGTAACGAACCCTCCCTTTGATGCCATAAGAGAAGAGCTTGTAACGGATATGGGTATATACCTTGGAAGTGACGGTAACCTTTTGGATGAAAGCCCCGAAAATTGTAGGGTGCTGAGAGTGGAAAACCCCATACTTACGGAAACCGATATGCTCAAAATAAAGAGTCTTGATTCAAAGGGTCTTAAAACAGCGGTGATACCCATAACTTATTATTTGGGCACCCCTCTTGAAAAGGCTATAGAGTTGCTTTTCGTGCAGGTGGATAAGGCATATAAGGACGGAGCAAATATTATGGTGCTTTCCGACAGAGATGTGGATGAGTTCCACTGCCCCATACCTTCACTTTTGGCGGTATCCGCACTTCAACAACATCTTGTGGCTACGAAGAAGCGCACGGCGGTAGCTCTTATACTTGAAAGCGGAGAACCCAGAGAGGTACATCACTTTGCCACACTTTTGGGATACGGTGCTTGTGCCGTAAATCCCTACCTTGCCCATGAATGTATACATTCCCTTATACAAGACGGCTCTCTTACAAAGGATTTTTATGCGGCTGAGGATGATTACAACAGCGCCGTGATACACGGTATAGTTAAAATAGCTTCAAAAATGGGTATTTCTACCATACAATCCTATCAGGGAAGTAAACTTTTTGAGGCTGTGGGTATATCAAAAGAACTTACGGAAAAATATTTTGCGGGTACAGTAAGCCGTATAGGTGGTATAGGTTTAAAGGAGATAAGTCTTCGCACCGAAAAACTCCATGCCGATGCTTATGAACCTTTGGGTTTGGGCAGAGAGAAAAATATATTGAGTGTGGGTAGCCACAAGCTCAGAAGCAATAAGACAGACCATCTCTACACACCCGAGACCATACACTTACTTCAACAGGCTACCAAAACAGGTTCCTATCAAACATTTAAAGAGTACTCCGCAGCTCTTACAAGAGAGGATAACGAGCTTACACTTCGCTCCCTTGTAGACTTTAATTTCGACCCCAAGGGTGGTATAGATATAAATGAAGTTGAGTCGGTGGAAAGTATATGCACACGCTTTAAAACAGGTGCCATGTCCTACGGCTCCATATCCCAACAGGCTCATGAATGTATGGCTATAGCCATGAACAGCATAGGCGGAAAGTCCAACAGCGGTGAGGGCGGAGAAAGCCCCGAAAGATTGGAAGATAACAGATGCTCTGCCATAAAGCAGGTGGCATCGGGTAGATTCGGAGTAACAAGTAAGTATCTGGTATCCGCAAAGGAGATACAGATAAAAATGGCACAGGGTGCAAAGCCCGGTGAGGGCGGTCATCTCCCTAAGGGAAAGGTATATCCTTGGATAGCAAAGACCCGTCACTCTACGGCGGGTGTAGGTCTTATATCGCCGCCTCCTCACCATGATATATACTCCATAGAGGATCTGGCACAGCTTATATACGACCTTAAAAATGCCAACTCCAAAGCCCGTATTTCCGTAAAGCTGGTTTCCGAGGCGGGAGTAGGTACCGTTGCGGCAGGTGTGGCAAAGGCGGGAGCCCAGGTAATACTTATATCGGGGCACGATGGCGGAACGGGTGCGGCTCCGAAAAGCTCCATATACAATGCAGGTCTTCCTTGGGAGCTGGGTGTGGCTGAGACACATCAAACCTTGGTACTTAACGGCCTTCGTTCAAGAGTACGCATAGAGACCGACGGAAAGCTTATGACGGGTAGAGATGTACTTGTTGCGGCTCTTTTGGGAGCGGAGGAGTTTGGCTTTGCCACAGCGCCCCTTGTAACTATGGGTTGCGTTATGATGAGAGTTTGTAACCTGGATACCTGTCCTATGGGTATAGCTACTCAAGATCCCAAGCTCAGAGCAAGATTTCAAGGTAAGCCTGAATATATCATAAACTTCATGCACTTTATAGCGGAAGAGCTCAGAGAGTATATGGCAAGGCTTGGAATAAGAACGGTAGACGAGCTTGTAGGCAGAACCGACCTTCTTAAAGTAAAGAATAAAGCCCATGAGCTTAACATAGATCTCAACAGTATACTCTTTAGTGTGGATACGGATGAGAAAAAGCACTTTGTAAAAGAAGATGAATATGATTTTGGTCTTGACAGAACGGTAGACCAAAAGGTTATAATAAAGAAGATAGGTTCGGCTTTGAAGAAGGGTGAGCATCAAAGTGTAAATATAGATGTGAAGAACACAGACCGCTGTGTGGGTACATTCTTTGGTTCCGAAATAACCCGCATACACGGTGATAACGCTCTCGAAGACGATACCTTTGTTATAAATTGTAAGGGAAGCGGAGGTCAGTCCTTCGGTGCCTTTATACCAAAGGGTCTTACACTTAGACTTGAGGGAGACAGTAACGACTATTTCGGAAAAGGTCTTTCGGGAGGTAAGCTTGTACTTCGCAAGAGCGAAAAGGCAGATTTTAAAGCAGATGAAAACATTATAGTTGGTAATGTGGTGCTTTACGGTGCTACCTCGGGCAAAGCCTTTATAAACGGTGTGGCGGGAGAGAGATTTTGCGTAAGAAACTCCGGTGCCGTAGCCGTATGTGAGGGCGTGGGAGACCACGGCTGTGAGTATATGACAGGTGGTAGAGCCGTAATACTTGGCAGAACGGGTAAAAACTTTGCCGCAGGTATGTCGGGGGGTATAGCCTATGTACTTGATGAAAAGCACGACCTCTACACAAGACTTAACAAGAGCGATCTTGAGGTCACCACCCTTGCCGATGCAGAGGATATTGCGGAGTTGAGAAGCATTATAGAAGAATACTACCAAAATACCGCATCGGAGAAAGCAAAGCTTATACTTGATGATTTCAAGAACTATATACCCTGCTTTAAAAAGATAATCCCCAAAGATTACAAATGGATGAGCGAAAAGATAAAAGAACTTGTAAAGCAAGGTTCTTCCTTGGATGAGGCAGAACTGAAAGCTTTTGAATACATGGGAAAGGAGGCATAAATATGGGTAAAGCCACGGGCTTTTTGGAATATGAGAGAATAGAAAACAGGGCTGTAGCACCCTTGGAGAGAATCAAAAATTATAATGAATTTCATCTTCCTCTTGAGGAAGGTGAAAGATGTAAACAGGCGGCAAGGTGTATGGACTGCGGTGTCCCCTTTTGTCAAAACGGCAAAATGCTTGGAGGTATGATATCGGGTTGCCCTTTAAACAACCTTATACCCGAGTGGAACGATGAACTCTATCACGGCAGAAAGAAGACGGCTTTAAAAAGGCTCTTGATAACAAATAACTTCCCCGAGTTTACTTCAAGAGTATGCCCCGCCCTTTGTGAAAAGGCTTGTATATGCGGTGTGTACGACAGTCCCGTTGCCGTAAGGGAAAATGAAAATGCTCTTATAGAATACGGCTTTGAAGAGGGAATCATAAAGGCAGAGAAAATACACAGAAGCGGTAAAAAGGTGGCGGTAATAGGTTCGGGTCCCTCGGGTCTTGCCGTTGCCGATACCCTTAACAAAAGGGGCCACTTTGTAAGAGTGTATGAGAGATTCGACCGTGTGGGAGGCCTTTTGATGTACGGCATTCCCAATATGAAGCTTGAAAAACACATAATAGACAGGCGTGTAGCCCTTATGGAAGAAGAGGGCGTGGAGTTTGTTACAAATGCAAATGTAGGTGAAAATGTTTCCTCTAAGGAGATATTAAGTGAATTTGATGCCGTGGTACTTGCTTGCGGTTCCTCAAACCCCAGAGATATAAAGGCAGAGGGAAGGGATGCGAAGGGTATACACTTTGCGGTGGATTTCTTGAAAGCTACCACCAAGAGTTTGCTTGATTCGGGGCTTACGGATAACAAGTATATAAGTGCCAAAGATAAAAACGTTATAATAATAGGCGGAGGCGACACGGGTAACGACTGTGTGGGTACCTCCGTAAGACAGGGCTGTCGTTCCGTAACACAGCTTGAAATGATGCCTAAGCTTCCGGATGAGAGAGCGGAAAACAATCCTTTCCCTCAATATCCCAGAGTTTGCAAAACAGACTACGGTCAGGAAGAGGCTATAGCAGTTTTCGGAAATGACCCTCGTATATACGAGACCACCGTAAAGGAATTTATAAAGGATGATGAGGGTAGACTTAAGGCTGTAAAGACAGTTAAGCTTGAGTTTGTAACGGATAAAAACAGCGGCAGAAGAGTTCCCAAAGAAATAGAAGGCAGCGAAAAGATACTGGATTGTGAGCTTTGTCTCATAGCCGCAGGATTTTTGGGCTCTCAAAGCTATATTACACAGGCCTTCGGTGTGGAAGTGGATGAGCGTACCAATGTTAAAACGGAGAAAAACAAACACTCCACCACCGCAGAAAAGGTCTTTACCGCAGGAGATATGCATATAGGTCAATCCCTTGTGGTAAGAGCCATAGACGAAGGCAGAAAAGCGGCAAAAGAAGTGGATGAGTACCTTATGGGATATACCAACCTGTAAGGGTAGGGTGTAAAGGAGAAGAATATGATCTATACCGAAAAAGAAATACTGCAATATATAGAGGAAAACGATGTTAAGTTTATAAAGTTGACATTTTGCGATCTTTACGGAAGATTGAAAAATATATCCATACTTTCCTCCGAATTGGAGGGCATATTTGAAAAGGGTGTAAGGATAGCTTCGGAGAAGATAGCGGGTTTTGATATTGCTAAGGGCAGGGACATATTTCTTTTCCCCGATCCCCGTACCATGACGGTACTTCCCTGGAGACCCCAACAAGGCAGAGTAATAAGGATGTACTGTTTCATACGCTATGCCGACGGCACCCACTTTGAAGGAGATTCGAGATATTTTCTCAAAAAAGCCATGAAGGCAGCGATATCCGCAGGCTATTGTTTTCGCTTCGGTACATCTTGTGAGTTTACACTCTTTACATTATCCGAAAGAGGACTTCCCACGAAAACACCCCACGATTATGCGGGCTACTGTGATACGGCACCCGATGATAAGGGAGAAAATATAAGGCGAGATGTGTGTCTTACCTTGGAGCAAATGGGTATACGTCCCATATCTTCAAGACATGAGAGCGGTTGGGGTCAACACGAGATAGATTTTAACACCGCATCCGCTTTAAAGGCTGCAGACACCTTTTTAAGCTTTAAATCCGCCGTAAGGTCTGTAGCGGATACTCACGGAGTTTATGCCTCCTTTATGCCAAAACCTTTAAGAGAGGGTAGCGGTAATGCCATGAACATAAGCTTTAACATTTACCCGGATACGGACTTTTTGGAAGAAAAAGAGGAAGAATGTAAAGAGATAACAAGGTATGGGGCAGCGGGAGTATTAAAGTATATACAGGACTTTACACTTTTTACCAACTCTACCGTCAATTCCTACTTGAGGCTTGGACGTTACGGCGCACCCTCTAACGTAAGTTGGTCGGATAAAGAAGGGTATGAGCTTGTACGCCTGTCCTCGGGTGAAGATGGATTTTTGGTGACTTTAAAAATATCGGACTGTGTATGTAATCCCTATATCGTTTTCGGACTTATAATATACGCCTCCCTTGAGGCAATAGCTGATAAGGAGCCTCTTCCCGAAAAGGAAAACTCCCTGTCCGCCCTTGCCAAAAATATATCGGAGGCAGCCCAAACAGCACAAATATCCGAGTTTTTAAAAAACTATATTCCCTCGGAAATACTTAACAAGACCTTGGAAGAGGCAAACGAGCAGTGGAGAGAATATTCCGTGGCTCGAGATAAAGAAGATTTTATGGAGAAGAAGTATTTTTATATATTTTAAGGAGGGTACAGTTTGGAAAAGGTACTTGTAGTTTCAAGCAATAAAACATTTTCCGAATCCCTTCTTGCTTTTCTTCGTGAGTATTTCAGCTACGAGCTCAGGTTTGAAGAGTCCGCCTATCAAGCTCTTAATGTTTTGGAGTCGGATACGGGTATTGACTTGGTTGTGGTAAACTCCCCTCTCATGGACGAAACGGGTATTGAGTTGGCGGAGAAAATAGCCGAAAATTTCACTGCAAACTGTATACTTCTTATAAAAGCCGAGGCGGCGGAAAAGTTGTCGGAGCGTATGGAAAAGGCAGGGGTCATTCCCGTGGGAAAGCCCTTTTCAAAAACCGTACTTTACCAAATTATAAGAACAGTGGATATTGCGGCTATGAGAGCTATGTCTTTATATCTTAAAAACAAAAAACTTGAGGAAAAACTTTCCGATATAAAGACTATAGACAAAGCCAAATTTATGCTTATGGAGTATAAATCCATGACGGAAGAACAGGCTCATCAATATCTGGAAAAGTATGCTATGAACAAACGAAAGAAGAAAAATATTGCCGCCCTTGATATTATAGATAAACTCAGCGAGCAATATCTTTAGAGGTGTAAAATGTTTGATTCCATACATGAAGAATGCGGAGTATTCGGAATATATGAAAAAAAGAGGACAAAGGTGGCTATACCTGCCTATTTCGGTTTGTATGCCCTGCAACACAGAGGGCAGGAAAGTTGCGGTATAACCGTATGTGATGACGGGATATTCAGAGAAAAAAGAGCCGACGGCTTGGTATCCGAGGTTTTCACAAAAGAGGAGACCGAAAAGCTCGGTGAGGGCAATATGGCAGTGGGACATGTAAGATATTCCACTACCGGGGGCAAGAGTATGAATAACATACAGCCCCTTGTTATAAGGCATATAAAGGGCAATATGGCTCTTGTACATAATGGGAACCTTGTAAACGCAGGGACTTTGAGAAGGATATTTGAAATGTCCGCAGGTATATTTCACGGTTCTTCCGACACCGAGGCTATAGCCTACGCCATTGTAAGAGAAAGACTTAGTGCGGCATCTACGGAAGAAGCGGTGGAAAAGGCTATGCCCTTTTTAAAGGGAGCCTATTCCTGCATACTTATGACAGCCACAAAACTTATAGCCTTTAGAGATCCCGAAGGTTTCAGACCTTTGTGTATAGGCGAGTGTGAAGACGGGGCTATGGTAGTGGCTTCGGAGACCTGTGCTTTAGAGGCTGTGGGAGCTAAGTTTTTAAGGAATGTGGAAGCGGGAGAGATAGTTGTTATAGACGAGTCCGGCTTAAGATCCATAAAGACCAACTGCAGTGGAAGAAAGAGGATATGTATTTTTGAGTACATATATTTCGCCCGTCCCGATTCCGTTATAGAAGGTGTAAGTGTTCATAAAGCAAGGCTCCATGCAGGGCAGATACTTGCAAAATACTCTCCCGTAGAAGCGGATGTTGTTATAGGCGTACCCGATTCGGGTATAGATGCCGCCTTAGGCTACGCAAGAGAAAGCGGCATACCCTACGGCATAGGCTTTGTAAAGAATAAATATATAGGAAGAAGTTTTATACAACCCGAGCAAAACGGCAGAGAAAATGCGGTAAAGATAAAGCTTAGCCCCATAGAAGAAACCGTTAGGGGCAAGAGAGTGGTAATGATAGATGACTCCATTGTAAGGGGAACAACAGCGGGAAGGATAGTGGGCCTTTTAAGGCAGGCAGGGGCAAAGGAAGTGCATGTAAGGATATCATCTCCACCCTTTATACATTCCTGCTACTTCGGAACGGACATAGATTCGGAGGAAAACCTTATAGCGGATAAATGTTCATCCAAGGATGAGATAGCAAGCTTTATAGGAGCGAATAGCCTTGCCTATCTGCCTACAGAGGCTTTAGGTGATATTATAAACAATGGTTTCGGGTACTGCGACGGTTGCTTTACGGGAAATTACCCCGTAGATGTGTCGGAGGCGGGAAACAAAAATAAATTTGACGAAAAGATACATAAGGAATAGAGGCACGGAGGAAGAAAAATGTGTACAGTAATGGGATACTGCGGTAAAGGCGGCAGTAAAGAGGATGTGGAAAGGGGACTTTCGGCAACGGTCTCAAGAGGTCCCGATGACAGCAGGATAATAGATTGCGGAGAGGGTATTTTGGGCTTTCAAAGGCTTTCGATAATGGGTCTTACACCCGAGGGTATGCAGCCTTTTGAGTTTGAAGGCAACTACCTTGTTTGTAACGGTGAGATATACGGTTTCAGAAAGCTTAAAAAAGAACTTTCGGCTAAGGGATATACTTTCAAAAGTGACAGCGATTGCGAAATACTCCTTCCTCTTTATAAGGAACACGGCGTTGATATGTTTAAGATGCTTGATGCGGAGTATGCTTGTATAATATACGACAATAAAGCCAAAAAGTTCATAGCGGCAAGAGACCCTATAGGTATTCGCCCTCTTTACTACGGTTACGACAAAAACGAGGATATTATTTTTGCAAGTGAGCCTAAAAATTTAACGGGTCTTTGTAAAAAGATACTTCCCTTTCCTCCGGGTTGCTACTATAAAGACGGGGAGTTTATAAGCTACAGAGATATGACGAAAGTGGAGACCGTTATAAAGGAAGATATAGATACGGTCTGTAAAAATATACACGATAAGCTTGTATCGGGTGTTGAAAAACGCCTTGATTCCGATGCCAAGGTGGGCTTCTTGTTATCGGGTGGCTTAGACTCTTCCCTTGTGTGCGCCATAGCCCGGAAAAAAAGCGACAAGCCTATAAAGACCTTTGCCATAGGTATGGATACCGATGCCATAGATCTGAAATATGCCAAGGAAGTGGCAGAGTATATCAAAAGCGACCACACCGAGGTGATAATAACAAAAGAAGATGTTTTAAATGCTCTTGAAGATGTTATACATTTACTTGCTACCTACGATATAACCACCGTAAGGGCAAGTATGGGCATGTATCTTTTGTGTAAAGCCATACACGAAAAAACGGATATAAGGGTGCTTCTTACGGGAGAAATATCGGATGAGCTTTTCGGTTACAAATATACGGATTTTGCCCCTTCAGCCCAAGCTTTTCAGGAGGAATCCCAAAAAAGAGTGAGAGAGCTTCACATGTACGACGTACTTAGGGCTGACCGCTGTATATCCGTAAACTCCCTTGAAGCAAGAGTACCCTTCGGGGATCTGGATTTTGTAAAATATGTTATGGCAATAGACCCGGAGATGAAACTTAACAAATACAACAAAGGAAAGTATCTGTTAAGACATGCCTTTGAGGGCGACTACCTGCCAAAAAATATACTCTACAGAGAAAAGGCTGCCTTTTCCGATGCTGTGGGTCATTCCATGGTAGACTACCTTAAAGAGTACGCAGAAGAAGTATATACCGATGAAGAATTTAAAGAGGGTGTTAAAAAATACAGTCATGCTCAGCCTTTTACAAAGGAATCTCTTCTCTACAGAGATATATTTGAAAAGTACTACCCGGGAAACAGTGAAATGATCGCCGATTTCTGGATGCCCAACAAAGATTGGGAGGGTTGCAACGTAAACGACCCTTCGGCAAGAGTACTGTCAAACTACGGCGAAAGCGGAGTTTGAGAATAAACTGTCGCCCCAAATCAATTTTTAGCAAATGCAAAAAAAAAAATTGATTTTTCCGTCAAAGGTTTTGGTAATTAAGGACTTTATCTCTATGGCGGAACCTCTCCGTCAGCTAAAGCTGCCACCTCTCCGTCAGCTACGGCTGTTCAGGCGAGGCTTTGTCAGGGCTGCGGTTTTTACAAGGTAATTTGTTTTTCATACATTATAAAAAATTACAAGAAATGTTACTGTAAGGATGCGGTGATATATATGAAGAAAGTAAGCGTTAGTGCGGAAGGCTCCCTTGAACAGCCACGGCTGACGGGGAGCTGTCGGCACGAGCCGACTGAGAGGTTCCCTTTCCAAAGCCGCAAATTTATATCCCAACTTTAAAAACATATCAACCAAAGGGGTGTGGAACGATTTTGCACCCCTTTTAAGAATTTTACTGAAACTTTCAACAAAAAACAACAAAAATATCCTTATGAGTTGTGCAAATGGTAGAAAATTTAAAAAAAACGCATTTGTCAATTCTTTTTCTTGAATTTATTTTCCTTATGTGTTACAATCAGTATTCGGTTGAATATCCGCTTATTTGGATTTTTATGGCAAGATGGGGCGAAAAGCCCTTGAACGCCTCACTTTCATTCGAAGTGCGGCTGCTTCGGAGAAATTTTTGCTCCTCTTAAACGGTATTCAACAAGTCGAATTCGTCATTTTTCGGCAAAATAAAAATACTAAAGAAAGAAGAGGTGCAGTCAATGGCTCGTATTTCAGGTGTAGATTTACCCAGAGAAAAGCGTATTGAAGTAGGCCTTACCTATGTATTCGGTATAGGCAGAGCAAAATCAAACAAGATTCTTGAAGTTGCAGGTATCAACCCCGACACAAGAGTAAGGGATCTTACAGACGAAGAGGTCGCTAAGATAAGAGATGCGATCGAGTCCACAAACACATTGGTAGAAGGTGACTTAAGAAGAGAAGTTGCCATGAATATCAAGCGTCTTGTAGAAATCGGATGCTACAGAGGTATTCGCCACAGAAAGGGTCTTCCCGTAAGAGGACAGAAGACTAAGACCAATGCAAGAACACGTAAGGGTCCGAGAAGAACTGTTGCGAATAAGAAGAAGTAATAGATTTTTATAGGAGGATATCGATATGGCTAAAGCAAAAAAGACCGGTGTCCGCAGACGTCGCGACAGAAGAGTTGTTGAGCGTGGGCAGGCACATATTCAGTCAAGTTTTAACAATACAATAGTTACCATAACAGACAGCGTTGGAAATGCTCTTTCATGGGCAAGTGCAGGTGAGCTTGGTTTCAGAGGCTCCAAGAAGAGCACACCCTATGCGGCTCAGATGGCTGCAGAGAAGGCGGCAGGCGCTGCAAAGGATTACGGTCTTAAGACCGTAGAAGTTTTCGTAAAGGGACCCGGAAGCGGAAGAGAAGCCGCTATCAGAGCTTTACAGGCATCCGGCCTTGACGTAACAATGATAAAGGATGTTACACCCGTTCCTCACAACGGTTGCAGACCTCCTAAGAGAAGAAGAGTTTAATTTTAGTATGTGAGTATAGACAAAGGTGTTTACCTTGTCTAATACCTATCGTTGATTATATATATTCGGAGGTACTTTTTAATGGCTAGAGAAATGGGCCCCATAGTAAAAAGATGCAGATATCTGGGAATAGAACCCTCACTTCTTGGCTCAAGCAAAAAGCTTGGCAAGCGCAAGAGAAATATGCGCAAATTAAGCGAATACGGTATTCAGCTTAAAGAAAAACAGAAAGTTAAATTTATATACGGTGTTCTTGAAAAGCAGTTCAGAAACTACTACGAAAAGGCTGAAAGAATGCACGGTATAGCAGGTGAGAACCTCTTACAGCTTCTTGAGCTCAGACTTGACAACGTAGTTTACAGACTTGGCTACGGCAGAACAAGAAAAGAAGCAAGACAGATCGTAAGACACAATCTTGTGACAGTAAACGGCAAGAAGGCTAACATTCCTTCAATACAGCTTAAAGCAGGCGATGTGGTTGCCGTTAAGGAGTCTAAGAAAGACTTACAGAGATTTAAAGATGTTCTTGATGTTACATCAAGCAGAATAGTTCCCGAGTGGTTAACAGCAAACCATGACGAGCTTACAGGTACTGTTACCACACTTCCTAAGAGAGAACAGTTAGATTTACCCATCAACGAAACACTTATTGTCGAGTTGTACTCCAAGTAATAATATCATATTGTTACTCGGTAAGGATGAAATTTGGGTATTAATGACTATTAAGGAGGTTGGGCCGAGTGTTTGAGTTTGAAAAACCTCGTATTGAAATAACAGAAAAACAAGATACATACGGATGCTTTACAGTTGAGCCTTTGGAAAGAGGTTACGGAACAACTTTGGGTAATTCCCTGAGAAGAATACTTCTTTCTTCCCTTCCCGGTTCTGCTGTAAGCAATGTAAAAATAGACGGCGTTCTTCATGAGTTCAGCACCATACCCGGTGTAAAGGAGGATGTGCCGGAGATTATACTTAATCTCAAAAATCTCGCTATCAAAAACAACAGCGAGGGCTCCGAAACAAAGATGGCATACATAGATGCATCGGGAGATTGCGAAGTTAAGGCAGGGGATATAAAAGTGGATCCCGATATCGAGATCTTAAATCCCGACCTTCATATCGCAACATTAAGCGGCGGTGCGGAAACAAAGCTTTTTATGGAGATAACCATTACAAAGGGCAGAGGCTATGTAGAGGCATCCAAAAACAAGAGAGCCGACCAACCACTTAGAATGATTGCTGTGGATTCACTTTATACTCCCGTAAGAAGAGTAAACTTTAAAGTTGAAGACACCCGTGTAGGTCAGATAACGGATTACGACAAGCTTACATTTGAGGTATGGACAAATGGTACCATAACCCCCGATGATGCCGTATCTTTAGGTGCAAAGATATTAAACGACCATCTTCGCCTTTTTGTTGACCTTTCGGAAAGCGCTAAAAATACCGAGATCCTTGTGGAGAAGGAAGTGGGTACGAAGGAGAAAGTTCTTGAACAGAGCATTGAAGAGTTGGATCTTTCCGTTCGTTCCTACAACTGTCTTAAGAGAGCGGGTATAAATACCGTAGAGGATCTTGCAGGTAAAACAGAAGATGATATGATGAAAGTGCGTAACTTAGGACGTAAGTCTCTTGAGGAAGTGCTTAAGAAGTTGGATGAGTTGGGTCTTAGCTTAAGCCCCAGCGATGATTAAGGAGGATTGTAATGGCTGAATACAGAAAGCTTGGCCGTAACGCAAGCCAGCGTAAGGCGTTGCTTCGTAACCAGGTTACCAATTTATTATACCACGGCAAGATAAAGACTACCGTTTCAAAAGCTAAGGAAGTCAGATCTATTGCCGAGAAGCTTATAACCCTTGCCGTAAAGGAGAAAGACAACTTTACAGAGGCAGAGGTAGTTGTTAAGCAGACAACAGTTGACAAAAACGGCAACAAGACCGTAAGTGATGTTACAAAGACTATAAAGAAGGATGCACCTTCCCGTCTCAATGCGAGAAGAAAGATGCTTTCCGTATTATATCCCGTAACGGAAGTACCTGCAAAGGGCAGAAAAAAGAGAACACTTTCCAAGGAAGTTAACCTTCCCAATCACTTGTTCGAGAATGTTGCACCTAAGTATGAGGGGAGAAACGGCGGATACACAAGGATCATAAAGCTTGGTATGAGACGCGGAGACGCTGCCGAAATAGTTATTCTTGAACTTATATAATAAATTATAAACAGGGGGCTGTGTACAGCCCTCTTTTTAATTTGGAGGAGATCATGGAAGAAAAAAGTCGTTCTTCCTTTAGCGGCTCTTTCGGTTTTGTAATGGCAGCTGCGGGAAGTGCGGTAGGACTTGGTAATATATGGAGGTTTCCCTATCTGGCGGCAAAGGATGGGGGAGGTATTTTCCTTTTATGCTATATCGTTATAGCCTTGACATTTGGTTTTACACTGCTTATAACGGAAATATCCATAGGAAGAAAAACAAAACAAGGACCCCTTACAGCCTATTCAAAACTATCTAAAAAGGGTGGGTGGATAGGAGGTATCGCAAGCCTTGTACCATTTATGGTAATGCCCTATTATTGCGTTATAGGAGGTTGGGTACTTAAATATTTTTGTGCCTTTATATCGGGCAGTGCAGGGAGGGCTGCGGAGCAAGAGTATTTCGGCTCTTTCATATCAAGCTTTCCCGAACCCATAATATTTAATGTTATATTTTTACTTGCAACTGTGGTCGTAATATATATAGGAGTGGAAAAGGGCATAGAAAAATTTTCCAAGATACTTATGCCCATACTTATACTTCTTGTTTTGGGAATATCCGTATTTTCCCTTTTCCTTACCTACACCGATGCAAGCGGACATGTAAGAACGGGTCTGCAAGGATTTAAAATATATGTTGTGCCTGATTTTTCCAATATGACATTAGATGATCTTTTTGGTGTTATTACAGATGCTATGGGTCAGCTGTTTTATTCCATAAGTGTTGCTATGGGTATTATGATAGCCTACGGTTCTTATGTCAGAGATGAGGATAACATACCTCGTGCCGTAAACCATATAGAATTTTTTGATACTATGGTGGCTTTTCTTGCAGGTGTTATGATAATACCTGCGGTATATGTATTTATGGGCAGAGAGGGCATGGAACACAGCGGCCCCGGGCTTATGTTTCAAGCTATGCCTAAAATATTTGACAGTATGGGTGTTGTGGGTATAGTTATAGGTATCGTTTTCTTCTTGATGGTGCTTTTTGCCGCTTTGACCAGCTCTATATCCATAATGGAGGCCATCGTTTCGGGACTTATGGATAAGTTTGGTTGGAGCAGGAGAAAAGCCACAGTAATAGAGGGTGTGGCAGCTCTTTTGTTGGGCATTATAATTTGTTTGGGATATAATGTATTCTACTTCGAGCTTAAAATGCCAAACGGCAAAACGGGACAGCTTTTGGATATATTTGACTTTATTTCAAACAATATGCTTATGCCTGTTGTGGCAATAGCTACCTGTATATTTATAGGTTGGATATTAAAGCCCGATACCATAGTGGCTGAGGCTACCAAAAACGGAGAAAAGCTAAACAGAGCGGGATTGTATAAAGTTATGATAAAATTCATAGCCCCCGTACTTCTTTTGGTACTGTTTTTAGTGGCTTTGGGAATATTATAAAAAAAGGGAACTTTTAAGCTTGCGAAGCCAAAAAAGTTCCCTTTTTTTTATATACAATGAAAAACACAGAAATATTAGTAACAACAGGTTCCTTGAACAACTTGTAGGGAACGACCTGTGCACCGTAAAGATAGATGCGGGCAGGCGAATGCCTGACTTTTGCGTAGCAAAAGTGCTGACGCGTGTCGTTCCGGTGGGAAGAACCGTTGTTTTTTGCTTTGAAAAAATACAAAGATTATTATGGGATTTTTTCGTAACGGCTTGAACTTTACCTGCCTCCCAACATTTTCAAGGAAAAACGCATATCGCTTTAACATCATCTTTTTATGATACATAATGCTCCGTCATTTCCAAAATATCCGTATTTCTATATTGGCTGTTGTACTCCAGCATTTTTACACCACCTTCTTCATAAAATGAAAGGTAATACAAACCACCGCTTTCATCATAATAAATATAAGTTTGGTCATACTGTGACAGATCCCAATCCGGTGAACTATCACAAATATACACGCTATACCTTCCTATATAGCTTCCGCTATCGTATATTTCTGCCACACCTATTTCATTGCTACTAACTGAGGAGTAGGCACTGAATGAAATGTTATAACCGCTCCAGCCCTGATATGAACCCGCATACTCCAAAGCTTCATAATTATAACCGCTTGTTTGCTGAGGCTCTTCACTGTATTGAGGTGTATCTTCGTAGTATTCGGGAGTATCGTCGGCGTATTGAGGAGTATCATCCGAAGGTGTTTCTTCCCACAGGGAAGTACTGCCGCTATTTGACTCCGAGTTTTGTGTGTAAATATCGGTATTAACATCTTCCTTTTCTACAGGGGATTCTTCGACCTCTGCGGGTTTATGCTCTTCATAGTAGCTTGTAAAAGCCTTTTCCAAAAGAGCGATCATTATAAGGGAGGATTGAGGCACATCGTTGAAAGAAAGGAAGGTTGCTTGAAAAGTGTCTGTATCTTTGTCTAATACAAATTGCAGCAGCGCCTTCACCTCCACATCCCTATAGGTGCAACGCCCTGTAAATTCCACAACATCCACATCTTCTTTGGTGTAATCGGGCTTGCCGTCTCCGTCATCATCGGGACCTTCTTGGGTACCTTTGAAATATTTCCAGGTAGGTGATGAAAAAAAGCTACCGAAAGCCTCCCCATAGGTAATATCGGGGTAGTTACTGTTGGTGCCGTTTTTTACTTTCAAAACATTTTCATTATCCGCCTGTACAACATTCGCCACCTGATCCGTAGCATCGCTAACAACGCTGTTACTACTGCAAGCACACAATAAAAGACACAAGGTGACCATGGTCAATAAATTTTTCTTCATAAAATCGCCCCCCTTTTTAGTATATTGTAACACGATCAAAATTATATGCTATATACTATCATAAAAATTGCAGTTTGTAAATAAAAAAAGACCGTGGAAACAAATTTGTTTCCACAGTCTTTGTATACACGATTTTATGCTGCAAGAGCTTTCATTTCGTCGTTTACTTTTGCTTCTTTAAGAGCAAGCTCCGTACCTAATTTGTTATAATTGGTGCTAAATTCATCAAAGGTTATTTTGCTGTTGCAAAGGTTTTCCGCATTTAAGGCAAATTCCTCAAATGTTTCTATATAGTCTATAGCTGCAGTTTTAAGCTTTGCAAATTTCGCAGTATCGGGAAGGGCATTTATTGCCTGTTTTGTTTGTGTTATGGTAGAACGATAGTTTGAAACCGCAATTTGTAATTTTTTAAGTGCTTCTTTGTATTGCTCTTGTGTTTTAAAGTTATTTTGATCGGAAACGATGGCTACGGTCTCATTGGCAAACTGTGTGCTTTTTTCACTAAAGTTATTTGTGATAGCGTTATATTTGTCTAAAAAATCTACCTCACTGTCGTTTTCGAGATTTATCACAACGCCACCGTTTTCGACGATGCTTTCATCTATTACGGTAGCTATTTTTTTATCGTTATCCCAAAGCACCTGACAGCCTGTAGCCTCGGATATGGCACGAAGGGGTATCATGGTTCTTTCGTTTATGATCTGTGCGGGAACGTCAAGAGTGAGTTCATTGCCGTTTACACTGTAGGAGCTTTCGCCTATGGTAAGCTTTATGGTCTTACCGTCCTTTTGAAGGGTCACCACCTTAGTATCGTTATTCCAATCGATACTGTATCCCATCTCATCAAAAAGCCCTCTTACGGGTATAAGTGTTCTGTTTTCCACTATAAGAGCTTGCTGTGAAGGAAAGTTTACGATATTTCCGTTAAGAGATACTTGTACATCCTGTGCATAGCAAGCCTGAGAAAGGGCAAAAACAGATAAAAGTGTAGCTGTTAATTTTTTGAATTTCATAATATGCCTCCGAATTTTGGAAATATTTTAACAAGGGTATTATAGCACTTTGCATTTTGGCATACAAGTATAAAATTAAAATTTATCGACTAAAATCAAAAGAGAAAAATCGAATTTTAGCATCCGCGTATAAAAATTCGATTTTTCTATCCTCGGCTCGATAAATTGAAATTTATTGATGTCGGGAAAAAATTATTTTGGTCTGTAAATTGGTATTTGCGGTTGTATACTAATTTTATGGTTTTGGAAAAGAAACCTCTCAGTCGGCTAATGCCGACAGTTCCCTTTCATGGGAGCCTACCGTGGGGAGGCTTTCTTTCTGCAACTGCAGCACCGCATCCATACTTTTACATTTTTTGTAGTTTCTGAGAATGTATAAAAAGCAAATTTCCCTGCAAAAACCGTAACTGCGACAAAGCCTCGCCTGAAAGGAGAGGTGGCACAGCACAGCTGTGACGGAGAGGTACCCACCCCGGGAGGGAAAGGAAGCCCAAAGGGCTGACAATTGAGCAACCAACACCTATGATCACAGAGCTATTCCTAATGTTCAAAAACTGCAAATTACAACTTACCAAGCCCAAGAAATATCACTTTCCCTTGTAATACACCAAAAAATAAACTATAATTTAAAAAAACAAAAAGGGAGAACCGTATGACACTTCAACAATTAAAATATATTATCACCATAGCCGAAACAGGCTCTATATCCATGGCGGCGGGAAAGCTTTTTATAACCCAGCCCTCACTTTCAAAGGCGGTGTTTGAGCTGGAAAAGGAAATGGGTATAGCCATATTCAACAGAAGCAACAGAGGCGTATACCTGTCGGAGGAGGGCAAAAAGTTTTTATCCTACGCAAGGCAGGTGGTGGAGCAGGCGGATATACTTGAAAAGGAATACAAGGATACGCCCCCATTAAAAAGGGCTTTTGCCGTATCTTCACAGCACTATGCCTTTGTGGTAAATGCTTTTGTGGCTCTTGTAAAGGAGTATGACAGAGACAAATACGAGTTTACACTCAGGGAGCTTAAAACGGCGGAGATAATAGATGATGTTCTCTTGCACAACAGTGATGTGGGGGTACTGTATTTAAGCAATTTCAACAGAGAGGTCATTATGCACATATTGAAGGATTCGCAGTTGCATTTTGAGCCTCTTTTTAAGGCTCGCCCCCATGTTTTTGTAAGTAAGACAAATCCCCTTGCCAAAAAGGAAAGGGTCACCTTAGAGGAGCTTAAAGCCTTCCCCCGTCTTACCTACGACCAGGGAGTGAAAAATTCCTTTTATTTTGCGGAAGAGTTGCATATTACGGAGGAAAGCCCCAAAAATATAGTGGTATCCGACAGAGCTTCCCTTTTTAACTTACTTATAGGTCTTGAGGGGTATACCATATCTTCGGGAGTATTAAGTTCGGATCTTAACGGAAACGATATAGTTTCCATACCTCTTGAAAGTGATGAGACCATGGAAATAGGCTATATAGTCACCACCGAAAGGCCTATAAATAAAATGACCGCTCGTTATATAGAACATCTTAAAGCCTATGTAAAGGGGTATTACGGCTGATATAGTTTTAAACTATGGCATACTATTCTTTTTAGATGTTAACACATTACAAAAATATATGCTATTATTGTTCCATATTAAATATATGGAGGAAATGTAATGAAAATATCAGTAGTGGGTTATCCCAGAATAGGAGTAGAAAGAGAACTTAAATTTGCTTGTGAGGCATATTTTAAACATGATATATCTTTACAAGAGCTTGAAGAAAAGGCGAGGGAAATAAGGGCGTATAATTGGTGCTTACAAAAAAATAAAGGTGTGGATATTATACCCTCTAACGATTTTTCTTATTATGATGGGGTATTGGATAACGCATTTTTACTTAATGTGATACCCGAAAGGTACCAAAAACTAAACTTATCCCCATTAGATACCTACTTTGCCGTTGCAAGAGGCTATCAAGGGGAAAAGGGTGATGTAAAGGCACTGCCTATGAAAAAGTGGTTTAACACCAACTACCACTATATCGTGCCCGAAATAGACGATAACACCCAAATAAAGCTTGTGGGAGAAAAACCTTTCAAGCTTTATACAGAGGCGAAAGAATTGGGTATAGAAACAAAGCCTGTTATACTCGGTGCCTACACCTTCCTTAAGCTTGCAAAATATAAGGGCAGTAAAAAGGCAAGGGATCTTGCTGAGGATATTATAAAGGCATACACTGATATCCTTGAAAAATTCTCTTCCCTTAAGGTGGGATGGATACAGTTTGATGAGCCTGCTTTGGTGTTGGATATGGATAGGGAGGATATAGCCCTTTTTGAAAAACTCTATAAAAATATACTTACTCAAAACAAGGGTGTAAAAGTTCTTTTGCAAACCTATTTCGGAGATGTGAGAGATTGTATGGATGTGTTGCGTACTCTACCCTTTGACGGCATAGGTATGGACTTTATAGAGGGAAAGAAAAGTCTCCCTCTAATAAAAGAAAAGCCCTTTCCAAAAGAAAAGGTACTTTTTGCAGGCATTATAAACGGTAAAAATATATGGAGAAACGACTATAAAAAGAGTTTGGATATTTTAAAAGAGCTTAAAGAGAATGTTCAAAATATAGTTGTAAGTACATCCTGTTCTCTCCTTCATCTTCCTTGTTCTCTTAAAAGCGAAGGGAAGTTAGACGAAGAATATAAAAAGCATTTTGCCTTTGCGGAGGAAAAGCTTGATGAGCTTTCGGAGCTTAAAAATATACTTTCACTTGAAACTCCCGAAATTTCGGCGGAATATATCAATAACCAAAATCTTCATAAACAAAAAAGAAAGGGCGAAAATGAAGAGGTACAAAAGAGGGTAAAGGCTCTTAAAAAAGAAGATCTTATAAGAAAGCCATGTTTTGAGGAAAGAGAAAAGATACAAAAAGACAACTTTAAACTGCCTCTTCTTCCCACCACCACAATAGGCTCTTTCCCTCAAACAAAGGATGTAAAACAAGCCCGTACCGCACTAAGAAAAGGTGAGATGAATCGATATAAATACGAGGATATTATTAAAAACAAAATAGCCTCTTGTATAAAAGAACAAGAAGATATGGGTTTTGATGTACTTGTTCACGGAGAGTTTGAAAGAAACGATATGGTGGAGTATTTCGGCAGTTGTCTTTCGGGCTTTCTTTTTACGGAAAAAGCTTGGGTACAGTCCTACGGCACTCGCTGTGTAAAGCCTCCCATAATATGGGGAGATGTTTCAAGAGAAAAGCCTATGACTGTTGTCTGGTCTGCCTATGCCAAGAGCCTTACAAATAAACCCCTTAAGGGTATGCTTACAGGCGCCGTGACCATACTTAACTGGTCTTTCCCCAGGGAAGATATATCCTTGAAGGAAAGTACTCTCCAAATAGCCCTTGCCATAGGGGAAGAGGTGCTTGATTTGGAAAAAGCGGGCATAAATATCATACAGGTGGATGAGGCTGCTTTAAGAGAAAAACTACCCTTAAGAAAAGCCGATTGGCAAAAAGATTACCTTGATTGGGCAATACCCGCCTTCAGACTTGTACACAGCAAAGTAAAGCCAACCACACAGATACACACCCACATGTGCTACAGCGAGTTTGAAGACATTATAACCTCCATAGACGATATGGATGCGGATGTTATAACCTTCGAAGCCTCAAGGTCCGACCTTGCCATACTAAAGACCCTTAAGGAAAAGAATTTCCGCACTCAGGTAGGACCCGGAGTCTACGACATACACTCCCCCCGAGTACCCTCCAAAGCCGAGATAGCAGAGGCAATAGAAAAAATGCTCCAATACATCCCCGCCGAAAAACTCTGGGTAAACCCCGATTGCGGTCTCAAAACAAGGGGAGAAAAGGAAACAACACAAAGCCTTAAAAATCTTGTAAAGGCAGCGGAAGAGGTTAGAGAGAGATTAAAGTGATATAATTATACCTTAGGGGTGTGAAAAAACAAAATGTGCTTTTTCACACCCCTTAATTTTTACAAATCGGGGCTTGACAAATACATAAATTTAGCTTATATTTGTAACATAGATACTGAATAATCTTTCAGAGAAAAATCTTTCAGAAAGGTGATGCGCTATGTTTATCGGTCGTCATAAGGAATTGCAAAAAATAAATGAAGAATTGTCGAACCTACATAAAAAAACTGCCATACTCATTTACGGCAAGCGTAGGGTAGGTAAATCGACACTTATAAAAGAAGCTGCAAAAAATTTTGACGGTATAGTCATAAATCATTTATGTGTTACAAGTACCTTTGAGGGGAATATGGAGCTTATATACAGAAGCGTTTCGGAGGCACTTTCTCTTCCTAATATACGCTTTGATTCCCTCTTTGATATGATGGACTATTTAAAGACCTTGGATAAAAAAATACTGCTTATCATTGACGAATACCCGTATTTAAAGCAGACTAAAAAGAAAAACGAAGTAGATTCCTATATGCAATCCGTCATTGATAGACTACCCGAAAATGTAAAGATCATATTATGTGGCTCCTATATAACCGTTATGAAAGAGCTTTTGGAAGAAAGCAATCCTCTTTTCGGACGCTTTTCTTTGATACAACATATAAGAGATTTTGATTATTATGAAGCATCATTGTTTTATCCCGAACTTCCTGTCAGAGATAAAATTGCCTTTTACGCTGTTTTTGGAGGTAGCCCTTATGTGCTTGAAAACCTTGACACCAAATTAAGTATAGGGGAGAATATACTGCGATATCTCCTTCCCGAAACGGGATTGATACGCTCACATATTGAAAATGTAATGTTAAAAGAGATACGCAAATCCTTCGATGCAAGAATACTTGAAATACTGGGTAACGGCAAGAAAAGGTACACAGAGATAAGGGATAAGCTCGCAAGTCATGAGACGGGACTTCTTGATAAACAGTTAAAAATTTTGCTTGATATGGAAACCATTCAAAAGACGGAACCCATAAATCGGCGTAACGATAAGAAAAAACAGTTTTATGAGATAGTCGATAATTTGATGAGGTTTTATTTTACATTCATATTCGGTCGCACGGGAAATATTATAAGGATCGGTGAAGAACAGTTTTACGGAAGAAACATCGAAGCGATACTGAACCAATACATCAGCAGGCGTTTGGAAGGAATCACCCTGCAATATTTTCATAGGATGTCCCTCCTTGGAAAGTATCCCGATATAGAAGATTTCGGAAGCTATTGGTACGACGATCCCGAAACAAAAACCAACGGAGAGTTTGACTGCGTTATAAAACGCACGGGTGACCACTTTGATTTTTATGAGTGCAAATATTTTGACAGACCAATGACCGAAAAGGAATGCCAACAGGAGAAAAAACAACTTGAAAACATAAAAGGAATATCCGTTTCCAATATGGGTTTTGTCTGCACAAGCGGATTTGATTTTGAAAGTACCGAGGAATTTATACTCGTTGATGGGGAAGGATTATATTAAGGGTATGGGGTCGCAAAATGCGAATTTAACAAAATGAAAAAACAGGGATATGCCTATTTTGGGGCATATCCCTGCTGCTTTTTTATAGAAATTTTTGTGAAAAAGTAATTACAGAGAGACCTAAAATTTTGAACATAGTCTCATTGTTTGATAAAGCTTTTATTAAATCTATTTTATTTCTGTTAAAATACCTGAGGTATATTGCAGTATTACAGAGGCATCCTTAGAATCTATTGATTTGTCATTATTTGTATCACCAGCCTCATATAACTCTCCTTCAATAGGTTTTATTCCGCTTGTGTGTTGCAAAACTACCGAGGCATCTTTAGAATCGACTTTTCCATCTCTACTAACATCTCCTCTTTGAATAATATTAAATTCTTTTTCTATAATTCCATGATAGTTTCCTATTCCGGAAACTGTTACGGTTGCTTTACCAACATTAGTGTTGTTTGTGTAAGAAACAGTGTAATCTAAGTCCTTTACAAGGTTTTTTACACCATCATTAAGTATCACAACAGGTTCTTTAGATAATCCATTATATACATATGTATCGGAAGTTAAATCAAGAGATGCACCTAAAATCGATTTTGGAGCTATGCTAAATTTTCCTAAAAATTCTCCCGAGTAATTTCCTTTTCCTACAATTTTTATTGTAGCTAATCCTGCATTTAAGTTGTCATAACATGAAATAGTATAATCTATATCACTTATAAGTAATTTTTCACCATCTTTTATTGTTACATCAGGCTGTTTATATTCTCCATCATAAGTGTAGGCTATTGAACTCAGGTTAACATCTGTCGAAATTAGAGACTTTGGCAATATAATAAAAGTTTTTTCAACTTCACCCGAATATCTACCTATGTAGGTAATTCTAATAGATGCTGTACCTGCATTTACATTATTGAAATAATATAGATTATAATCTTGACCGTTTTTAAGTGTTTTACCTCCATACACAACGGTTACACTTGGTTTTATAGCATTTCCATCATAAATATTTGATCCTGAACTTAAAGTTACAATAGCTTCTGAAATAGATTTTTTTTCATTATTATCTTCTATAGTAACATAACCATTTTTTACCTGCGAAGGTAAATTATCACCAGTTCTAGTTTGTTCCATATTAAAAAGTTGAGTAACGTTCGCTGAAAATACTGCAGTTTTGTAGTAAGCATCTTCTTTTACTGTAAAATTAAGTTGCCAAAGAATATCTTCTTTCAGATTATTATCAGAATTAGCTGCTGCTGCGAGTTTAACATATCCTTCATCAGGATAGTTATGACATGACATCGTATAAAATGATCCTCGGAAATTTTTTTCTACAAAACTAAATACTTCCGTGTCATAATAAACATATATTGCAAATCCTGCACACCCCGGATTATTACTAATATTTACATCTAAAACTAAACTATCTCCTGCCTTAATACTTGTTGCACTTGGAACTAATTCTATAATCGCACAATTCTCTTCTGTATTTATAAAAGTTGTTGTTATTTCTGTGGTACTTTCTGTAGTAACCTCTGTGAAAGCTTCTGTTGTTACTTCTGTGGTAGTTTCAAATGATGTATCTATTTGCGCTTCTGAATCTGACCCTATCCCCATAAACAATATTTTGTATTTTTTTGCATATCCTTCAGCGATAGAATTTCTGTGTCCATACATTACCATTGTAAAAGGAACTCCATTAAAAGTTTGGTATCCTATATTTTTTACTGTTTTAGGTATCACAACAGAAGTAAGACCACTACACCCATTAAATGCACTTGAGCCTATAAATGTAACACCCGAAGAAACCTCAATTCTTTCTATTTGTGAACAGCCACTAAATGCACCATATTCTATTCTTTTTATGTTCTCAGGAATCAATAGTGTTCCCTGTAAACTACACTCAGAAAAACACTGTTTTGATACAACTTCTATGTTATTCGGAAATTCAAAACTTTTAAGTTTGCTTTTATAAAAAGCACCTATTCCTATATTCACTACTCCTTCAGGCAAATTAATATTTGTAATTTGTGTTTCCTTAAACGCAAAATCGCCTATATTTGTTATTGTATCAGGCAAAACAATTGTACTGAGCTGTGTGCCCTCAAATGATGCATTGCCTATTGATTTAACAGGTGTTTCACTAATAACACTTGGTATTACTGCATTTTTTACGGTATAGTCTGCATCTACTATTTCTCCTGTATTTTTATTAAAATATATATTTCCACCATCTACCTTATATGGTATTCTTTCGTTGGTATAGCTTATATTATTACTTCCATCATCCTCTTCCATACCATCTGCATATACAAATTCTGCTATTTTTATTGTTTTGGGTGACAAAGAAGAATTCCTACTTTTTATGGTTAAGAAAACACTGCCATAGTTTTTACCCCTATTTAAAGGAACTATTTGCAAATTTTCTATAGTAAAGTAATTAAGCTTCTCGTTATCTATCCATTCCTTTGGAATTTCAAACTCAAAATAATTATCATAAGTGCCAACATTTGTAGTAGCTTTAGATTTATTGTCCTTTATGATTAAATTTGGGCTGGAAATCCTATATCCTTCACTTAAATTACAAGTTACTATATCTCCTTGTTTAAAGAAGTCCGCTCCTGTTTCTCTTACGGTTATCTTTCCAACATCTACGCTATATATACCTGCATTTACATCACTTATTGAAAAAGTTGACTCGCCAATCGAACTTGATCTTGCAGAAAGTGCAACAGTTATACTAATAGAATCACTTATTGTTGTATTACAGCCATCTATCCATAACATAGGGGTACTATTTTCATCAGTTTTAAATACACCCTTAAGAGGTATTTCATAACAAGGCTTTCCTATTGTTATAATTCCCGATCTGTCAACGGCACTACTCGGAATGGGTGCAAGATATACCTTAGCACTGGTGTTGTCAATAAATTCAATTTTAAAAGGCATTTCCCCATAAGAATAGTTTTTGTAATTAAGTTCGCTGTAAATACTATATGCACTTTTACCTGTAAACATCATTTTATTTATAAGTCCATCATAAGTAAGTATGTATCCGTTATCACACTCCTTTTCAAAAAAATATGGTTCTTGCATTTCAAAATTAAATTCTATTCCTGAAAGACATTCTATTATAATATAGTCGCCACTTCTTATTTCTCCTTTTGGGAATATTTTTAGTATAGTTTTTTCGAGACTTTCTCCTATCTCATAGCTATACATCATACTTATACTATTCGTAGATGATGCCGACACGTTTTGTGTCATAATAAATAGTAGATTTACGATACAACATAAAGCTATAACAAAATAATAAATATAGTATCCTAATAATTCTTTGATTCTACAACAATTCATGTTTTAACCTCTTTTTATTTTTTCTTATAAGCTTATTACTAATCCTGAATTATTCATGAAATCTTAAAAAACTTAACAATTTAGTAGGCAAAAATGTCGTATTTACCCTGATTTACAACTGTATATGCGTATAGTTGCTTGTGAAGTGCTGCATCAGTATAAGTTGGTTATATTTTGTATTTTTTCTTTAATATCATTTACAGCATTTGCGTAAAAATTTGTATAGTCAAATTCTTTATCGTTAACTGTAAAACCTAAAGTTTCTACATTAACACCTCGCATTTTAAGTGCTTCATGTTTATATATATTATTAGCTGTATTATCTACGGGATCATAAAAATAGACCTTCCCGATCTCGGTATTTTCCCTTAATCTTCTGTTTAGAAGCCACCATATATCAAACTCCGAGAAATCAAGGGAATATCCGAGAAAATATATATTGCCTACCAAAAAATAATCTATCCAAGATTTTACTTTTAAATGGTTGCGGTTTTCTTCGTAATAATTACCGCGATTTGTATTGAAGTTTAATACATTTTGTATTAAGCGTGCATATTCATCATGAGATAAGATCATAGATGTTTTACGCCGCAACTCTCCGTGAATATGCCAAATGGGAATACCCTTGTTTATTTGGTTATAGGTATGTATCAAATACTTATTATCTTTTTCGGTGCAGTTTGCATATTTTAGTTTTGATTTTAGGCTGTAGTAATCCCTTTTTTGTGCACATTCAAATTCATAGGTATAATTTGTTGTGAGTATAGCATCAAATGGCAATCCCAAGAGATTTTTTATAATATCATTCGGTTTGTGTTCATAATTTTTAAAGGCATCAATATAAGAATCGTGTCTTTTGTTATCATCTACCGATGCAAGAGAATAAGCCAATACGGTATTTGGTAGTTGAAAGCTTGAAGAGTTTCCGGCTTTAAGCATACTTACATTATCCTTATTTTCTGCAATATTTTCTATAACTGCGGTCCACTTGTAATCCTCGCTATAACAGAGTCCACTGCCTGCAAAAAGTATATTGGGATAACCTTTATCAAGATTTAAGATCGGCAATTCTTTTGCTTTATTGTTTGTTTTGGAACGATCTTCTATATCTATCACCGCCTCTTTTGCTATGCATCTTATTTATTTTTGATTATATAATCTGTTTAAAAAAAACACAATATTTTTTTCTTGTATTTATATATTATTTTTCTTATAAATATTGAGGAAAATTTTAGAAAATTGCAATATAGCTCGTATTTATAGCGATAAAGAGGCTTTGAGAGTAAAGAGAAATATTTTTTATCACAAATTCAAAGATACAGCACAAAATCAAGCATAATTTTAAATGAAATCCGTGATATTTTGAGGTATAATACTTGCAATTACATAAGTAGTGTTTTAAAGAGAGGAGTATTTTATGAAAAGAGTTATAGACATACACATAGACAAGCTGTATCGTTTTGACAGGGTGTTAGAGCCTTGTTTTTTGGGGGTGCCTTTGGAAAAGGGGGCTATGTATGACGGGAGTTTTGTTTATGTATGCGATGGGGATAAAAGTCTTCCCTTGCAGTATAAAGTCACATCCCGTTATGAGGATGGGTCGGTCAGGTTTTTGTTTTTAAGATTTCTTGCGGATATTCCCAAAAATAAAAACAAAAAGCTTACCTGTGTCATATCCGACAGTGAGGAGGATCTTACAGCCGTAAAATACGATGCACTTTCCGTAAACAAAAAAGAAAAGGGCTTTTCCGTGGAGACTTTGAGCGAAGGGGAAAGGGTATATTTTGACATAAACGAAAATATATTTGAAAGCATTATTGCGGGTGGAAAGAATTACGAGAGTGAAAATTTCTTAGGTCCCGTGCTTAAAACAGGGGAAAGAGATGAGTATAAAAATGTTATAAAGGGCTGGGAGACGGTAGAAGAGGGTCCTATATGTACCATACTTAAGACGAAGGGCGCTCACATAGGTGGCGAAAAGGATATAGATTTTGAGTTAAGGCTCACATTCTTGGCGGGAAGACCCTATACGGAGGTGGCTTATAGAATTATAAATACTACCGATGCTCCTCTTGAAATAAGATCTCTTGAGTACAGTATATTAAGAAATAAAAATACATATATAAAGCAGCTTGTGGGTAAGGAAGATGAAAAACATCTTGATTCCACGGGTTGCGGAGATTCTTTAAATCAGAATGCTCTTTTTGACGGCTCCGTTTACAGAGTATCAAGCAGTGACGGGGCGGATAAGCTTATGAAGGAGGTGGCTTTAGGTGAGGTAAGGAGCCTTGCGGCATCTTCCAACTACAAAACAAATTATATTATAGGAATGGAAGGAGAGCCTGTTTCAAAGCTTGTAGACGGAGATTTTCTTCTTAAAGAGGCTAACGAACATTTTGCGGAAGTATTTCACGGTACATTTTTTGCAGACTGTACCGACAGAGAAGGGGGAGTATGCGCTACGATCTTTCAGGCACAACAGAACTATCCCAAGGCTGTATATGCGGATAAAAACGGCATTATAATAATGCTTGTACCCGAAAATTCGGAGAAAATAGTATTGCAAAGCGGTATGTCAAGGCAACAAAATTTCCTTCTTCACTTCCATAAGGCGGAGGAGAGCATAAGTTCTTTAAACGACAGAAGCATAGTATATCAAATGTCTTACAGACCTTATGTTTTGCCCGAGGTACATCAAAGAGCAAAGGTTTGGCCCGACATTTTCCCTACGGAGATATGGACGGATGTGGAGGAAAATCTTGTGGCAAGGGCGGATGCCCACTCAAGAGCCTACGGTATGCTAAACTTCGGTGATTCCTACGATGCAAACTATACCGAGCAGGGTCGAGGAGGCGGCAGGATAGTATGGTGTAACAATGAATACGACTATCCCCATGCCTGTGCCTTGCAGTTTGTAAGAACGGGTATAAGAAGATTTCTTGATTATAATATTGCCTCTTGCAGACATTGGATGGATGTGGATGTGTGCCACTATCACAAAGACCCTATGTATATAGGGGGACAGTGGGAACATACCGCAGGGCATACGGTAAACGGTGTTATGGTCTGCTCCCATGAGTGGGTGGAAGGTCTTTTGGACTACTACAACCTTACGGGAGATGAAAGAGGTCTTGAAACAGCCATAGGTATAGGTGAAAATGTGGAAAGACTTTTGGATATGCCCATGTATGCCAAAGCGGGGGAGGCAAACGCCAGAGAAACAGGCTGGGCTCTAAGAACACTTACCGCTCTTTACGTGCAAACGGGAGATAAAAAGTGGCTTAAAAAATGCGATAAAATACTTAATGATTTCTTTATTTGGGAAAAGCAGTACGGCCACTGGCTGGCACCCTATACCGATAACAGTGTTATAAGGGTAGGCTTTATGATATCCGTAGCTATAGGCTCCCTTATGAGATACTATAGATTCTTCCCTTCGGAGGAGCTTAAGGGCCTTATAATAAGGGCAGTGGATGATATGATAGAAAACTGCTATGTAGAGCAGTGGGGTATTTTCTACTACAAGGAGCTACCAAGCTTAAACAGATTGGGAACAAACACCCTCTTGCTTGAGGCATTGACGGTAGCCTATGACTTAACGGGAAATAAAGACTATCTCAAATACGGTTTAAAAACATTTAAAAATGCCATGAATGATATGCCTTCCTACAGCATGGCAAAGAAAAAGATAGAAGATGCGGTAATAGTAGGAAATATGAGCAGTAAAAACTTTGCTCAAAGCATGATACCCTTAGCAAGCTTTTACAGAGCTCTAACACAAGCAGATATGAGTTATTGATAAAAGAGTGATATTTATGAATACCCACAAAAAAATAGATATGACAAAAGGGGCTATAATGCCTGCAATAATGATATTCGCTCTACCCATAATACTGAGCAATATCCTGCAGTATTTGTATACTACGGTGGATACCCTTGTTATAAGTCACTTTTGCGACCATACAGCCATTGCGGCGGTAGGTACCAGTGCACAGCCTGTGGAGGTGCTTGTGTGTATTTTCTTGGGTATAGGCACGGGAGTAAGTATACTTATGTCTCAATATGCGGGGGCAGGGGATAAAAACAGTATTAAAAGGCTTTGCGGCACATCAAATACTTTTGTTTATATTTGTGCGCTTCCCGTAAGTGTGTTGGGATTTTTTCTGGCACCCCTCTTACTTAAAATAATGGATGTACCCGAGGATGTATGGGAACAGGCACTTTTGTACACAAGAATAGTACTTTTCGGGGCTGTGGGAAATATAGGCTACAATATGAATGCGGGCATATTAAGAGGCATGGGTGACAGCCGTGCAAGTTTGTATTTTCTCTTCGTTTCCTGTATTGTAAATATCGCCTTGGATGTGGTGCTTGTGGCATTTTTTAAACTCGGAGTTTGCGGTGTGGCTGTAGCTACAAGTATAGCTATGTTCTTTTCATGGATAGTAAGTATAATATACATCAGAAGAAAGTATAAGGAAATAGAGCTTACATATCTGCCTAAGGTATTGGACGGTAAACAACTTAAGAGACTTATTTTTCTCGGTTTGCCTATAGGTCTTAACAACTCCTTGTTTTCCTTCGGGCACCTTGCACTTCAAAAGTTGGTAAATGAACAGCACTCCCTTTTTATGGCGGGTTGGTCCGTATCGGGAAGAGTTACGGGTATTGCAAATATGGCGATAACGGGTATCTCTGCGGCAGCTACTACCTATTCGGGGCAAAACTACGGTGCGGGGGAAATGGAGAGACTTCGCAAGGGTCAAATAAGTATACCTCTATCCTCGGGGCTTATAACCCTGGGCTTCGGACTTATATTTATACTTTTGAGAGAACCCATACTTAAAATATTTACAGATGACCCTCAGGTCCTTACCTATGCAGGCATAAATGTATGTATAATGCTTTCCTGTCAGTGGATGTATGCTGTATTTAACGGCATATCTTGTATTATAAACGGCACGGGAAGGGTAAAATACACTACCCTTGTAAACCTTCTGATGCTTTGGGCGGTAAGGATACCCTCAGCCTACCTTATAGCAAGGTTTATAGACGGCAAAAAGATAATGTACAGTTTTCCCATATCTTTTGCTTTCGGTATGTTTTGTATGATAGCCTACTACATTTTCTCCCCTTCTTGGAAGAGGCTTACGGAAATAAAAAAAGAGGTGAAATATGGATAAAGTTACATATATAGACCACAGTTCCTTTCTTTTGGAGCTTGATGACAGAGCTTTTCTTTTTGACTATTGGAAAGGCGATATACCACCTACGGATAAACCTCTTTATATATTTTCCTCTCACAGGCACAGAGACCATTTCAATGAATATATAATGAATATGCCTGCAAGAAAAATAATACTTTCAAACGATATAAGAGTAAAGCCTACGGAAAACACCCTAAAAATAGGGACAAATAAGAGTGTAGACATAGACGGTATGAAAGTCACTACTCTTAAGTCTACGGATGAGGGTGTGGCATTTATAATAGAGTACAAGGGTAAAATAATTTACCATGCGGGAGACCTTAACGATTGGTATTGGGAAGGTGAGGATGAAAAAGAAAACCTGCGCATGAGGGAGTCTTACAGACATATAATTAAAAAAGGCTTTGAAAATATCCCAAAAGTGGATATAGCCTTCCTACTTGTAGACCCGAGGCAGGAAAATGAGTGCGGTTGCGGTACGGATTTCTTTTTGGAAAATGTAGAGGCAAAACATATATTTCCCATGCACTTTTGGGGAGATCACAAAAGGGTAGAGGAGTATATCCGTACAAGAAAAGAAAACATATACACCATAACACATACACAACAGGTATTTGAATTGGAGGGCTTGATATGAAGTTTTCAATGATACACGAAAATTACAATGTATACGACCTGGACAAAAGTCTCGACTTCTACCAAAAGGCACTGGGGCTAAAGGAAATACGCCGAAAAGTGGCAAAAGACGGCTCTTTTATAATAGTATACATAGGTAATGAATATTCCGATTTTGAGCTTGAACTTACTTGGATGAGAGATATGGACAGACCCTACGACTTGGGAGACTGCGAATTTCACTTAGCCTTCAGAGTAGACGACTTTGAGGCAGCCCACAAATTGCACGGTGAAATGGGCTGTATCTGCTTCGAAAATCACGATATGGGCATATACTTCATAACAGACCCCGACGGCTACTGGCTCGAAATATTGCCGCAATAATAAAAAAAAGCACTCCTTCGGTCATTACGGAAGGAGTGTTTTTGCTATCAAAGTGTATAAGCTATATTGTTGTCGGTTGCAAGTTGTTTAACGGTATCTATCGACAACTTTGTAGATGATCCTATCTCGGAGATAGTCAACTTACCTAATCTTAAGGGGACCTCTAAAAAGTCATAAATCGTAAAATTGGCTATCTTGCCCGAGTACGTCGTCAATGTCTCTCACCAATGCTCTACATTGGCTTCGAGCCATTTCCTAGTCCTCGAACAAGCTATCTCAATTTTACTTCAATAGCACTTTTTAGAGGTACCCATATGAAAAACAGACTTATTTGTCAGTGTTATAATATATACACTAAAGATATAGAAGAAGAGATCAAAAACGGCACAGGCACTTACAAAGACCTTGTGGATAAAACTCGCATAGGCATAATGTGTTCTGCCTGCTGCCGTGACACTGAAAACGTATTTAATACACTTAAGGAGCAATATGAAAAACATAAATGAAATAGCTTTGGCACTTTCCAATGCCTGCGGTCTTCCCAAGGAGGATGTAGCAGCCCTTATAGAAGTGCCTGCAGATACCAAAAACGGAGACTATGCCTTCCCCTGTTTTCGCCTTGCAAAGCAGTTTAGAAAAGCACCCAATATCATAGCGGAGGAAATAGCCTCAAAACTGGAAAAACCCGACTTTATATCCAAAGTGGAGACCGTAGGCGCCTATATAAATTTTTATGCCGATAAAAGTATATTTGTAAAAGAGATACTTGAGGAAATATTGGATAAAGGCGGAGATTACGTACTTTCAAACCAGGGAGAAGGAAAGACCGTAGTTCTTGACTATTCCTCCCCCAATATAGCAAAGCCCTTCCACATAGGACACCTTCGTTCCACCGCCATAGGAAATGCTTTGTACAATATATACACTGCCTTAGGCTATAAGTGTGTGGGTATAAACCATTTGGGAGACTGGGGCACACAGTTCGGAAAGCTTATAGTTGCCTACAAAATGTGGGGAAACAAGGAAGCTGTGGAAAAGGACGATATCAAAGAACTCAGCAGGATATATGTAAAGTTCCACGAAGAAGCGGAAAAGGACCCTTCCCTTAACGATGAGGCAAGAAGCTGGCTTGTAAAAATGCAAGAAGGCGACGAAGAGGCTCTTTCCCTTTGGAAATGGTTCTGCGATATAAGTATGTTGGAGTTCAACAGGATATATAAAAGACTCGGTGTCACCTTCGACTCCTATGCGGGAGAAAGTTTCTACAACGACAAAATGCAAGCGGTTGTGGAAGAAATAAGAGAAAAAGGTCTTTTAACGGAGAGCAAAGGTGCACAAATAGTAGACCTTGAGCCCTACAATATGCCCCCCTGCTTAATACTCAGAAGTGACGGCGGTACACTTTACCCCACAAGGGATATATCCGCAGCCATATACAGAAAAGAGACCTATGATTTTGAAAAATGTATATATATTACAGCCCTTGACCAAAATCTCCACTTTGCTCAGTGGTTTAAAGTAATTGAACTTATGGGCTATGATTGGTCGGATAAGCTTGTACACGTACCCTTCGGTCTTGTAAGCTTGGGTGACGGAAAGCTCAGCACAAGAAAAGGACATGTTGTTCTTATGGAGGATATCTTAAACTCTTCCGTTGAAAAGACCCGCTCCATAATAGAAAACAAAAATCCCGACCTTGAAAATAAGGATCAAGTAGCGGAGCAAGTAGGTATAGGTGCCATAATATTTGACGACCTTTACAATTCAAGAATAAAGAATGTGGTATTCGACCTTGAAAAAATGCTTAGTTTTGAAGGCGAAACAGGCCCCTACGCACAGTACACCTATGCAAGAGCCTGCTCCATAATAAGAAAACAAGACGTTTCCATAGATAAGAATGCCGATTTCAACCTTGTTACGGATGAGGCAAGCGTAAATGTGTGCAGAAAACTTAAGGAGTTCCCCGAAAAGTTTAAAGAAGCCGCACAGAAAAACGAGCCCTATCTCGTTACAAGACATATTATAGCGATATGCCAGGCATTTAATAAATTCTACACCGAAAACAATATATCCTCCAGTGATGAGGCAACAAAGAAAGCAAGACTTGCCCTTGTCTACTGCGTGAAGGAAGCTATCAAAAAGGGACTTAACGTCATAGGACTTCAAGCCCCCGAACAAATGTAAAACATAAGCAAGGCTGTGAAAAAGCAAATTTCGTTTTTTTCACAGCCCTTTGTTTTTAACCATCAGTACAGTACGATATTATTACCACACCACACAAGCAGAAAACACAGTAGATTTATGATCATGCTTTTTATAAACAAAACATCTAAAACCTCCACTTTGAGTTTTTCCCTAAACGATTTACCTATAGGGAACCCAATGTCATTAAGTTAAGGAAATAAAGAAATCCTTTAGCTACATTTTTATAATCAATTATTATCAAAAAAATGATGAGGTAGAATAAGAATTATAATTTCAAGAAAAAATTGCATCACAAGAAGACGATTTTC
>JAFSVK010000104.1 GCA_017444985.1 Bacillota bacterium | reverse complement strand
TATATGTCGTTATATTGCAAGGAAATTTCGGGAGATTTTTTATCTGTCCCAATAATTATATGACCGCCTTGTTGTGCGTTCTTCTTCCTCGATTTTGGGAGTATCTTCCTCAATTTCGGGCTTTTCTCCCGCAATATACCGCAGATTTTCGTACAATATTTCATATTGACGTAAATCATCTTGTGCATCTTGCAGCTTCTTTTTATATTCTTCCATATTTTCATTATGCCGCCGAACACGCTGATTTCTTTCACGCAGATCAAGCAAAACGGGGTCATTCAGCTTATAATGGTTGAGTACCGCCTCCGCCCGCTGATATTTATAGATTTCCTTATAATTTCTTATTCGGTATATCTCTTTTTGTGAGGAATTATCTTCCATACTCTGCCAATCTCTGTATATTCGCCGTGTTCTGTCCCTGTCTTCTTCCGCAGATATTATGGTGTTTAATTTATCGCCCTGTGTCCGCAGGTCTTGAATATCCCTTTCATAAACTTCAATGCGGTGCTTTGCCTTGTCGATTTTTTCAAGCAAGTCCGCTTGAGTTTTTATGCTGTGTTCACTCATAAAATTCATCATTCTGATTTGAGTATTTATGTTTTCCACAGCAATGTAACGGCTGCCGTATTTTTCGTGCGGAGGAAGAAGTCTGCCGAATTGACTGTCAATTTTTGCCTTGCGAATACTGTATCTCTCCCTGTCCTCAAAGTAAAGATGCAGCATTTCTTCCGTGTATTGTTCGCCTAACTTCTCTATTCGCCTGAAACGCTGTCCGTTTTTCGGCTTTATTGCCAAGTGCTTTCCTTGCTTGACCTCAATACCTTGCTTTTTCAAGTATTCCAATAATTCATCAAAACTTTTGCACTCACGCATACCCCAATCAATTTCTGCCCTTAATCGGCTTTTGTGGGTAGAGGGTGTATAATGTTTCATATAAGGCTGAATACGCTTGTTTTCAACTTCCGTATGATTTGCACATCGGCGGTGTATCGCAATATCCTTATAAGCCGTTCCGAGAGTATCGACACGGAAATATTGGTCACACCAATAAGGCTTGAATGACAGGTGTTCATCATATCGTATCTCATATAATTTTCTTTGCATAAGACCGAGAAATTCATAAAACGAGGTCGATTCATTGATAGCCTTATCAATAGCATCTTTCATTTTTGCTCTGCTGTCCTTGAATTTCTTGTCAATTACTATAAGCCCGTTTTCAGCGCACAATTCATCGCTTATTTGTCGCAGTTTGTAGACCGTTCCTATATTGCTGCGCAATTTTTTGTGCGTATAGAAATTTACGGAGTTAAGTATCGTGTGAACATGAATATGCTCAGTATCACTGTGAACAGTGATAACATACTGATGTTCGGGAAACATACGCTTTATAAGTTCCTCTCCGATTTCAAGCGCCTTTTCTGGAGTTATATTATCTTCCGTTGAAAATGATTGTATGATGTGCTGGGCGTAATTATTGCCGCCGTTTCGTGCAAGCCGCTGTATCTCCCGAAAATCCTCAACGGCGGTACTGCTGTCACACAAATAGCTTGACACATACACTTTTTCTGTTGTCTTGTCGGGATTTTCAATGTATTCAAACGCTTTCTGCAAGTGTGAGCTTGTCCGTATCGGCATTATCTTCGTGTACGCCACAGTCAATCTTCCTCCCTTCAACACACATTTGAAAGACTTTTTCAACCAAGTCCTGCACCGCAGTTAAATTGTTGCGCAGCTTTTCAACATCATCGGCATATATGCTTTGAGTGCTGTTTGCCACCTTTGCAAGCTGATTTACGTTGCAGCCGATCCTGTTTAATTCGCCCTTTATTTCAAGTATAGGCGCAGTATCGATCACCGTAGAATGATGTTTGCATATCGCTGTCATTATAAAATCTGTCACATTCTTGTGACCCGCCCGTTTCATCTGCTTGTAAAATATCTCTTTTTCAAAATCCGATAATCTGACATTTATCCTTTCATTTCTAAATCTTCCCATATAATTTTATTCCCCCCTATGTAGTACAAAATCGACTTTTGTTTTCATAGATATGGTGTAATTATAGGAACGCCTAAATACAAAACAAACAACTTTCATTATCAAGCTTCCTATGATAAAATAAGAATACAGGAGGCTTGATATTATGGCAAAAAAGAATACTCACAAAACAGAGGTACTTAAGTATCTGCGGGAGCATCCAAACGAAAATATACCGAGAAGCACATTGACGGAAAAAATCAAAACTCCAAAATCTTCCTTGAGCGAGGTTTTGAAGTCTATTCGGGAGGACGGCTATACACTTTACACCCCTCCCCGAAGCGGTATAGTAAGGCTTGAGACAAATAAAGATACTGCTCCCCTTCCCTTTGAGGATATAAAGCAAGGTGATGTTCGCAAGTGGCTGATACTGTTTTTACTCTCAAAATACGGAAAGCTGACTTTTTATGGTTTGGTATCAAAAACATTATATCTTTTGGATGCGAGCATAGAAGCTAACAATATGCTTAACATTGAAAACAGTAAAAAGGCATATACAGACTCCGAGCTTAATAAAATAATTCAAAAAAGCATCAAAAATATGTTTACCTCCGATACCCTCCCTTCTGTCAGCGTTTTAAGAAAAGACCTGTCTGAACTACGGAAAAGCGGCTTTGTTTGCGAAAAAAGGGAAGATCATTTTACATACAGCTTAAGCGAAAAGGCACCTATCACAATTCCCATAGATGCCGATAGATTATGGGAGTTAAATTCAAAGCTTGAAGATACTACCTCTGTCATAACGGATATAACGCCCCTTGAAAATATCACAGATAAGATAAGACTACTTATAGATACGGATAGGGATAATATAAACAGATATCGTTTCGGTCGTTCCAATGAGATAACCGACGAGCAAATACAAACCTTTAACAAATTTACAGCCCACCCCTACAGATCCAAGTGCCTTAAACTTAAAAGCTTAAACTTTCCCGAAGAGGATATGGTTGCCGTAGGTCTTTTGTTTTACAGTGTTGAAACAAGCTGCTTTTACGCTCTTGCTGAAAATATAACACAGGGTAGGATCCGGACATACCGCTTGGACAATATAGAAAAAATATATGATACGGAAGAAGATAACACTATTTATCAAAGCCCCAAATATTATCGCATATTCCAAGAAATGTTCTCTGCGCAGTATGAAGATAAAATACATAATGTTAAAGTCTATTTTCAGGATTTTGGAAATGTTTACAAACGCTTTGAGGATCTTGACAAACTCAGAAACACGTCTAATATTCGCAAAATAGATGATCCTCCACAAGATTGTCCGTATAAGTATGTGTATGAGGATAACCTACGGGGACTGTTGGACTTTGCAAGATATTTAAGGAGCTTCGGCACCGCCGTACTTGCAGCCGAGCCCAAGGAACTGAGAGAAAGAATGTTAATTACCTATAACCGCATTTTAGAAAAGTATGGTGTAGAAAATGGATGATACAAAAAAATACGATCTGCTCGGCAAAATAATAGCGCTTATACTTTCCGATGAATATAAGGCTACCATATCAAATTTATCTCAAGACCTAAAACTTCCCATAGAATATGTAAGACGAACCATACTTACATTGTTTAAAAATAATGTGCTTCGCTCTTGCCTACGTGATGATTCCGATGATAATACCTTCAATAAAAAACTTCGGGACGATCCTCAGCGGACAGAAGAGGAGCTTATTTCCGGAGTATACGACAATACCCTATGGGTAGGTGATGTCAATGGAGTAAACACAAATGAAGTGATTTTATCCCTTTTACCAATGGAATACGGTTTTCTAAAGTCGATAAATGAAGATATACTTTCCCTTAAAAAGAAAGCGGCATTTGAGATCAAGGACAGTAAACCTCCCCTATCCCCAAAACTAAAGCTTTTAAGCAGTAAAATACAAGAGGCTATAAACGGCAAGAAAAAAATAAATTTCGGTTACACTCAAAAAGACTCGACTACCGGAAAAGATAGCTACATCTTAGTTACCTGTCTTCCCCATAAGATAATCACAAATCTTTTTGACAACTGGCTTTACCTAATGTCATCGGATCTAAACCTCTATCGTTTAGACAGGATAAAAGACGGCTATATTAGGAAACTTACCGAAAAAAGCCCCTCAAATACAGAAACAGACCCCAAAGAAAAATACATTTGGGGAGCCTACGTTGCCAAAGATGAAAAGCCCCAACATGTAAAGCTTAAAATTTATAACGAGACCTCCAATATCATCTCAAAAATAAAACAAGATACCGCTTTGAGAAGTAAGACCTGCAAACTTTACGAAGAAAACGGTGATTACTACTACGAAGATGATATTATAGACATCAATCAATTCCAACGCTGGCTCCGTAGCTACGGCTCCTCTATAACGGTCATAGAGCCCGAAAATCTGCGAAATGTTATTATAGAAAAAGCAAAAGAAGCTCTGGAACTATATGAAAAATCCGGAAGTTGGGGGGATCTGTAAAATAATTTACAATGGCGGTCAAGAAGTTTTCTCCGCTTGCCCGCCCTTGTATTCTAAGTTTTTTCTATCTTGGAAATATATCCAAAATGTCGGCGTTTCTTTTGTTATTTGCAAGTTATGGCGGATAAATTTGCATTTTTCGCAAAAATATCCGCCATAACCCTTAAATAACTATATTTTTTATCAAGCTTTATCAAGAAACAAGACTTTCTTGTTATCCAAATACTGTTTTTAAGTGCTTCACAAACTCCGCTTCTTTTGCGGTGGAGATATATCTTGCTCGATCCTCTTTGGTGGGGTTGGTGTTGTCTACAACATAATCACAGCCTTTTTCTTGACATTCCCCGATCTTGATAGCTTCTTTATTTCTTGTGTGCAGTGTATCAAGGTTTATACGCTCTGTATCGGGTAGAAAAGCGCGACAGAATGTAGACTTCCCGCTACCCTGTATCCCCATCATGATATACACTGTTTTTACATACTCTCCTTTGCTATCTCCGATCATATCCGTTGTTTACTCCACTTAACGCTTGTATTTCGGGCTACCCCAACATAGCTGCCTTTCTTTTAAAATCCTCAAAATCTTGCAGAACTTCGTTTTTAAATGTATCCGCTTCGGAGTATTTTCCCGCTCTCAGAAGCTCCACCAAGTTATAGACCTTGTTGTAGATACCATTCATTCCCAAATTTACCAACACGCCTTTTAGCATATGAGCAGTCTCAAAAGCTTCTTGATAGTTTTTGTTTTCAAAGCCTATTTTCATACGCTCAAAGTTTTCGTCCTTTGCAAACTCTTTTATGCAAAATACAAACAATTCCTTGTCACCGCAAAATCTTCTTAAAGTGCTGTCGACATCAACTATTCCCCATGACTCTATGGTAGACAGAAGCATATCATCTTCTTTTGCCATAGTAACACCTCCATATTTTATTACGGAACCACTGACTGATTTGTTCAGCGCTTCCTACTCCCCTACTGTAGTATGAACACGGATTTGCTCATACCTGTTTCTTCGTTTTTGATGGAATAAACTCCTATTTTATAGGACTTATTTTTGAAATATACTATTTCGGGGCTTTTACTCTTCCCCGCTTTGGCATATTCCACTATTTCCTCAAAATCCGTTTTGCTTCTTCTGTCTACGCCCATAAACTCCACCGCCTCTTGTGAAAAGTTTTCCAACCTTTCGGGAAGTGAAAACTCTTCTGCCGTTCTTTCGTCTAAAAGAGCAATGTCATTTTCGGGATAGTAGCTAAAGTAGAGTATGCCGTCATTTTTAATGGCAAACTCCAGTATACCGCTAAAACTTGCCTTTTCTTCCGTAAGTTTTACATTTTCGGATACATCTTCCACATCCAAAAGCACTATCGTCCGCTCTTCATTAGCGCTTATTATCCTCCCCCGTTCTCTCATAAATACAGGTTTACCTTTTATATTCCACTTTATGGTTATATTAAAGGTACTCTTATTTTCTGCCGCCCAATCCACGGCATTTATAAGCTTTTTCTTGTTTTCATCATCCATATAGTCGTAGAGATTGGCAACACTTATTTTATCTCTCTCGCTTTCATCAAAGAGATTATAAAATACTTCATTTGCCCTTACTACCGACAAGGACTTTTTTGTAAACTCGGCTACAACAAGAGCGCCTATGTATTCATTGAATATCTTATTGAAATCGGAACTTCCCGTCCATATTTCGCTAAGCTTTATGTCGGAATAGTCCTTAAGAGCCAAAATCTCTCTGTAGTCCTGTTCCTCCATACTTTTTCTCAGTTCGTTAAACTCCTCTATGGGAATGGGCTTTGAAAAGTAATAGCCCTGTCCGTAGCTGCATCCCAAACTTTTCAGAAAATCCAGCTGTTCTTTAAGCTCTATGCCCTCTGCTATCACCGCCAAGTCCAACCACTTTGCAAGGTTTATAACAAAATTTAAGATATTGCCGTTATGACCGTCCTCTGTTTGATGCCTGAGAAAGCCCATATCAAGCTTTAAGGTGTCTACAGGCACCTCACTGAGCATATTAAGAGAGGAATATCCCGAGCCAAAGTCATCCATTTCTATGTGAAAACCTTCATTTCTGAGGGCAATTACCGTGTCTATAAGCTGCTTGGCATTTTCTGTGTAGGCTGTCTCCGTAATTTCTATATGCAGATATTTTACGGGTATATCGTACTTTTTAACGAAGCTCACTATACTATCTTTTAAATTGGGATTGTATATATCCACTCTTGAAATATTTACAGATATGGGTATAGGCTTTATACCCTCATCTATCCAACTTCGTATAAGAGCACATACCTTATCGCACACAAAAAGGTCTACATCGGTTATAAAACCGTTTTTCTCAAATAGCGGCACAAAATCCGCAGGGGACATAAAACCCTTCTCGGGGTGTATCCACCTTATAAGAGCCTCCGCACCTACTATTTTTTCGGATTGCAAATCGCACTTTGCCTGAAGGTATACCTTAAACTGTTCTTTATCCAAAGCCTCTCGCATATTCGAAATAATCTGTTGTGAGTTCCAAAGCTCTTCTTTAAGTTTTTCATCATAAAAGGCATAAACTTTACTTCTGTCGTTTCTGCCGTTTTTTATGGCAAGTATAGCCCTGTCACACATGAGGGAAACGGGTATGGTATCATCGTCCACTCTGTATATACCAAAGCTTACATCAAGCACTATCTGTACATCAAAGGAGTTGAGCCTCGACACCGCTTGAGTGAATATTTCATTTGAATAGTTTTCTATCCTCGGCATACAGACCGCAAACACATCTCCGTTTATTCTGCCGTAGATGTTATCTTCTCCGAAGGTATCTATTACTATTTTGCTCCAATATGCCAGAAGTTCATCACCTATTTTTTCACCGAACATATCGTTAACGATCTTAAAGTCGTTAAGATCTATGGCTACAAAATCGTAATTTTTCTCGGACTCTTTTGCCATAAATTCCTTCGCTCTGGCATAGAATGCCTCTTTACTGTACATTCCCGTAAGGCTGTCACGCTCTACCGTATTTATAAAGGCACTGGTCTCTCTAAGCTTTATCATATTGGCTATTCTCTGCCTTATTATGGGAGGATTATAGGGCTTTGAGAGAAAATCCACAGCTCCCATTTTGAGAGCCTGCATTTCTATCTCTTCCGTCTCGTTTTGGGTACACACTATTATGGGTACAGAGGCAAGAACGGGATCCTCTTTTATGATCTCAAGAAATTTATAACCATTCATAATTGGCATAAATATGTCTAAAAGTATGGCAGAGATGGAATCTCCGTACTCGTAGAGGGTATTGAGAGCCTCTCTTCCGTTAGCTGCCTGAACGGTAAAATAATCATCTTGTAATATTTTGCACATTATTTGTCTGTTTATAAAATTATCGTCAACAACAAGGACTATCTTTTTTCCCGTTGCAAGCATATCATCATCTCCCTTTTTTAAAGTTCCCATGAATATAATTATTATATAATAAAAACGGTTAAATTTCAATGATAATATATTGAATTATAATCTTGAATTTTTCAAAAAATTATGTTATTATGTAGTGTAGTTTGAAAATATTTCAAATAACAAAATATTTAGGGAGGGAAAACAATTGAAAAAGTATATTTGTGCCTTTTTGGGGACGGCTTTATTAACTGCCTCTGTATTTTCGGCAGTGAACTTTAAAGCAGTGGAGTGTGAGGGTGCCACCCCCATTACACTTACGGTAAATAACGTTGAAATAAAAGGAGCTCAGCAACCTACCATTATAAACGATATTACCTATGTTCCTCTGCGTCTTTTGTTTGATAACCTTGGGGCACAATTCACCTGGGATGCCGAAAATAAAAGCGTTCATGCCACCAAAGGGGGCAAGAGCATAAAAATGTGGGTAGGTAAAAACTACTCCATAGTAAACGGCAAAGAAAAAGAAAATGAAAATGTACCCGTTATATTGGACGGATATACCTATATACCCGCAAGATACGTTACCGATGCCTTCGGGCTTGAAATACAGTGGGACGGTCAAAAAAGGATAGTAAATATAAAAGATCCCACCTCAAAGATACAGACCTCAACTACCACCACAGAAAAAACCACGGAGACAACTACTCAAACCACCACCGAGGTAACAACCAAGAACCCCGGTGACAGCGTTATCCCCGGTGTAAGCAGAAAACTCTATACCGCCGTGGTACAAGACTTTAAGCAGACTGCCGATTCCTACCGTTTAGGCGGTGCCGAAACAAACCCTCGCTTCAAAACGGGAACCGTAAACAAGCTTTTTGCACAGTGGAAAAGGTTTGTAAACACCAAGGAAGAAGAAAGCTTTGAAAAGGCTGCGGAAAGTGCTTATAACTCTCTTTTAAGCAGTTACAAAAGTTTTGACAACACCTACAACAATAACGTACAGTACAAGGGTGCGGGAGACTGTATAAGAAGATACCTTGAAAAGGCTCAAAAGGTAATAAGTACCTTCGGTCAGATAGAAAAAACCTCGGATATGAGTAAAAAGTTAGGCGAATTCCGTTCTGCATACTCGGGTATGAGCAAGGAACTCGAACAAATAAGATTTGAGGCAAAAAACAAGTAATTTATGCTTTCTAAGGAGGCTTTTGTATGTTTTGTAAATACTGTGGAAAAGTAATTGCCGATGATTCCGTGTTTTGTTTCGCCTGCGGAAGAAATTTAAGTAACGCTCCCGCAGTTCCACAAGTACAAACTCCCGTATATCATCAGCCCTATATCACTAAAAAAGAATACATTGCACCCAAACCACAAAAAAAATATTCCTCTGTAACAAAAGACGGATATTTCTTTAAAGGCATAGGCATTTGGGGTAAGGCAGGTATTGCCCTTTTGGGTATCTGTGTGGTATGCTTCACCGCCTTTGTTACCTCCATAGCCTTTTGGGGTGAGAAGATAGCGGCTATATTTACATAAGGGCACCTCTAAAAAGTCATAAATCGTAAAATTGGCTATCTTGCCCGAGTCCGTCGTCAATGTCTCTCACCAATGCTCTACATTGGCTTCGAGCCATTTCCTAGTCCTCGAACAAGCTATCTCAATTTTACATCAATAGCACTTTTTAGAGGTACCCTAAAGATGTCTTGACCAATACAAGAAACTAATTCC
>JAFSVK010000103.1 GCA_017444985.1 Bacillota bacterium | reverse complement strand
TATTTGCCACCTCCATATTCTTCAACGTTTCTATTATTTCGTCGGTGGTGAAGTGGTATCCCTTTTTCTTCAGTTTGTCCTCTAACAATCTGAAAATCAGTAACGCAGTATAACACAACATAAAATGAGCTATTATTCTGTATTTTATTGGTTTTGTTATTTTATTTTTTTACTGTTTTTGTTCCTTGAGGAATTGACTTTTATTTTTAGCAAGTATACGATAGGGCGACCACATGGACTTTTTGAAGTGTAAATTTCATAAATTTTCACTTCAAGCCCACGTGGGGCGCCCGCTCACACTTGCCAAGGCTTCGCCTTAAAATCCGATTAGGGTTCGTCCCTAAGACCCTTGTGTATTATTTCATTACTTTATCAAGCAATGTTTGATAACTGTCTACCACATCGTAGACAACTTTATCGTTGCTTATTGCCTTAAAATGTTCTCTTGCACAGTGTATCTTTCCGCTTTCCACTTCTCTTAGTTGCATAGACGATACGGAGCCTTTTGTTTCCGCTATGAAGTATATATGTTTAACACTTCCTTCATAGAAAGCTATCGCCCAGTCTGGGTTATATTTACCGACGGGAGTGGATATATAAAAGCCTCCGGGGAGTTTCACATATACGGCGACAGAGTCATTTGTGTCAAGGTCGGTAGCGAAATCATGTTCATTTGTTGAGTCGTAAATTATATGGTCATACAAATGTTTTTTTGCCTTCATTGCATTAACATTGAGTTTGCCTTTTATTGTAGGCTCGGTAAAAATATCCGTGCTGTATTTTTCATCAAGCACATTATAAGTAATGTGTTCTATAATGGCGGTTGCCTTTTGCTCATTTATAAGCTGTGCCGCCTTTAAAATGAATTCCTCGGGATTAAATTTATATTGATCGAATACAGACGGTTCAATTCCCGTCATTATGCTTACAATGTCTTTCCTTGTTAATCCCGTTTCGGCTACAAGTTTGCCCACAAGGTCGTATTTAACGCTTTTACTTGCCGTTATGGACTTTGTTTTAACACCTGATGAGTCCTTTTTCAGCGCTTCGCCTTTTTCAAGAGCCTCTTTTGATTTTATATCTTCCATAGAGCCGGACTCTATTTTGTAGAATATTTTTTGCACACGGAGTTTATTGTTAAGGGCAGTTATTGCGTTGTTTACAAGTTCCTTCGATTCAAAATCCACCACATAAACCGACTTGGAATTTATCTTGTCCCAAAGTGCTTTAAACTCTCGGCTGTTTAATTTATTTTCGTCAACTTTAAGTTCAACATTATTCTTTCGTGCATCTTCGGGTTGAGTTGCTTTTTCATCATAAATGCCTTCAAGAATTTCCACAATGGAAGAAACACAATCGGATACTTCTTCGGCTACCTTTATTTCGTTATTCGCTTTATCTTCATAGTATTTATCGGTAAGTTGCCCACGCTTAATATATCCGTTGGCGATCATATCTTCATAAATAGCCTGTGCTTCATCCTCATCGATTATATGGATATTACCTTTGTTATCGGTAATTTCTCTGACCTTAAATAATTCGGCAGTAACAATTTTAGGTCTGTACGCTACAGCCTCGGCAATTTCACTTTGCAAGCCCTTTGCAAAGCTGTCATAGCTTTCACTTGCAATTACCGTCAGCACATTAATATTATGCACATCGTTTCCGAGTATACCGGCATCCATTCTTTCTCCGTCCTCGTTTACGCAAAGGCGAAGTCCTCTTCCCACTTCCTGTCTTTTACGCACTTCACTTGCGGATTGTTTTAATGTACATATTTGAAATACATTTGGATTATCCCAGCCTTCACGCAGTGCGGAGTGGGAGAAAATAAATCTCACCGGAGAGCGTTTCGGGTCACGATCAAGAAGAAGTTCCTTATTTTTCATAATTAGGTCGTAAGCCGATACATCATCGGAAGTTTTCTCTTTTTTATCTATTTTACCGTCGATAAGTTTGCCTTTTTTATCCACGGAAAAATAGCCGGCATGGGTGCTTTCTGCGGATATACTTTTAAGATAACGAACATACTCATAATCGTTTATTTCTATTTGATAGTTTTCCAAAACTGCTTTATATTCTTCCTCGAACATATCGGCATACACACCGTTTACGGCTTGCCCCGACTCATCATACTGTTTATACTTTGCCACTTCGTCAATGAAAAACAGTGAAAGCACCTTTATACCTTTATGGAAAAGTTGTCTTTCTCTTTCGATATGAGATATTATGGTTTCGTGTATCTGTATTCGCCTTATTTGTTCTTCATCCACACTTCCCACAACATCGCCAAGGTAAAGCTTTGTGCCGTTTATAAACTCAACATGGTCATCTCTTGCATCTATACGGGATACTACAAAGCCTTTTTTGTACTCTTCAAGATTTCCCGACTGTTCGTAAAGGTTAAAGCCTTCGTTTGCAATACGGCTTACTTGTTTAACACCGTTTTTCCCTTTTAAGTCAAAGCGTAAAGTTGCCGTAGGATTTGAAGAGGAAAGATTTATACTTTCAAGAAACACAAAACCCTCGGTAGCGGTAGTTCCGCTTGCACTTATACCTTTAACGGATATTTTCTTCACAAGTTTCTTGTTATAGGCTTCAAGGGCATCAAGGCGGTATATCATGTTGTATATACTGTCTGATTTGTGGGTTGCGGAATACCTAAGCGTTACAAGAGGGCAAAATTCCTTCAACCTTTCTTTTGTCTGCTTTCCTTCTACGGATTGCGGCTCGTCTATTATAAGTATCGGATTGGTTTTGGCGATAATGTCAATGGGGCGGCGAGAGCGAAATTCATCAAGCTTCATATAAATTCGCCTTGCATCCTTCCCTTTTGCATTGAATGCCTGCGAGTTTATAATCATCACATTTATATTGCTGTCGGAGGCAAAGCGGTCTATCTCCGTAAGCCTTGCGGAATTGTAAATAAAAAATCTTATTTTTTTGCCGTATTCCTCCGCAAAATGCTCTTGCGTTATTTGAAAGGACTTGTACACACCCTCACGTATGGCAACGCTTGGCACCACAACTATAAATTTTGACCAACCGTAAGCCTTATTCAGCTCGTACATAGTCTTTATGTAGGTGTATGTTTTGCCCACACCCGTTTCCATTTCAATCGTAAGGTTATATCTTCCCTCCAATTTGTCGGAGGGTTTTATTTGATTTGCACGCTGTATTTTGCGTATACGCTCCAAAATAATATCATCCGTCAGTGCAGGTACAAGCCTTTGATTTGCCCATCCGGTAAAGTCGACATCGTCAAATATATGTATCTGCTCTTCACCCCCACCTCTGTCCATCATATATGAGGGTGTAAGATACGGCTGTCCCGCAAAAACATCAACCACCGCTTTTGCGGCATCTGCCTGAAATTTTTGATGTTTGAATTGTAGTTTCATATTATCATCCTTATGGTATTTTCTTCGATTTGAACTGTTGCAAAATTTGCAACAACTGAATCTGTGCATAATTCGTCGACGCTAAATATATATTTTCCATATTTGATGTATGATCGAAAAAGTGTTTTACATGGTAATTATTCGCTTTGTTTCAGTTTATATATTCTCTTGTTGGTTGCTCCGATAAATTCAATTTCTTGCATTTCTCCGAGAATAACTCTTGTACGGGCATCACTTAATCCTACAGCTTTCGCAATTTCCTTTGCCGTAGCCTCTTTAACATCAAGCATATATTCAAGTATGTCCTTCATATGTTTGCTTGTTCGCTTGTTTATTTGCTTGTCTGATTGCTTATCTGCTTGTTTGCTTGTTTGTTCGCTTGTCTGATTGTTTATCTGCTTGTTCGCTTGTTTTCTGTAGACTGTGACTTTAAAACTATCTCCAAATTCTTCAAATACGGGTTCGTTTAGTCCGTATTTTTTGCAAGCCTTTATCATTCTCGGTATTCCCGTCCCCCATGCTTCAACAATATTCATATATTGAAATATATCAGCAATTGCTTGATTTCGGCATTTCGATCTACCGATTTTTATGGTTTTAAAATCTAAACCTCCATATAGAGTACCGGGAGAAACAACTTCGATCCTATCTTCGTAAATAGATATTTGAATTTTTTCTTCAATAAGATAGCTTCTGTGAATAACGGCATTTGAGATCATTTCTCGTATTACATCGGGAGGAAGTTCATATTCCTCTTTACGATAAAGTCCGCCTATACTTGCACCTAAATTAATGTGGTTTAACACAAAATGAAATGCGTTTAACAACTGTTCATATAGAGGTCCGTCATACTCTTTTTTGTCAATAAAAATCTCTCTGTCGTTTCCCTTAAATAAAGCACATTGGATTTTAGCAAATCTGTATTTATTATTTGTCATCAATGTAAAAGCATGTGTAGGAACGAGTGTATTCATATTGCGATATAAAAGACCTATATCCTCAAGTTTTCCTATCGTTAATTCTTTTATTAATGTTTTGGCAGAACTGTCTTCGCAGTTATCCAACGCCAAAGCTTTTAATTTGTTGCATAAATCGACAGCCTCTTGTTCGTCATATTCGGCACCTATTTCGGGCATACAATCATAAGAGCGATTTTCTCCTTGTAATTGAAGTTCCTTTAAAGCCGCAGCGTCGGCAGGTCTGCTTGTTCCGTTTACTCTTATATAAACAGAATTTTCCTTTCCCTTTACAGAATACGGACGATGCTTTCCCGGATACACCTCAACAACCAAAACCGTTTTATTGTCTATTGTTTGAGGATATATATCGTTTTCAATAAAGGGAACACATGTATCGGACATCATAGATGAAATTGAATCGGATAATTTAAACGGACTTTCATCACCAATTCCGATAACATCTCCGCTTTTATCATCAATTCATATTATACACTTACCTCCGCTTGTATTTGCAAAAGCGACAATATCTTTGAGAAATTTTTCGTGATTTTTTGGGATCTCTCTCTTAAATTCAATAGTTTTGGATTCTCCAAAGTATTCTTTTGATATCATCTTAATTTCCTCTTTATATTACTTTTACCGATGTTTCCGGAGAAAGCATTTTGAATATTTCGCTTACATTTATTTTTGAAGGGCTATCGGCAAAGCTGTCGTCACGGAATACTACTCTTAAGGGTTGACGCTTTGCGATGGCCTTTATCACACTTTCGGGGATAGCCTTATCAAAGCAAGCGATAAGGTCGCCTTCGTTGTAGGTATGCACCGTCACGCCCTCTATGGTTTCGGAAGAGTAGGGTAGGGTAATGGGTAAGCCCCAATCAAGGAGACAGCCAAATAGTAGGTCAAGGTCGGTTCTGTCCTTTTTTATATTGCTTTCATAGTCAAATAATGACATTTGGTCTGTTTCGGCAGGAGAGTAGTAAACATCCTTCATGTTGGAGTCGTCGAGCTTTAGCACACGAAAACCTATATCCAATTTGGAGTTAGAAAATTCGGAGTTAGATAATTCGGAATTCGGAGTTCGGAATTCGGAATTATTTGTTTTATCGGACTTGTTACTATCATTCCGCATTCCTAATTCCGCATTCCGCATTATATTATTCCCTGCTCTGCGGATACGCTCTTTGCCTATCTCGCAGATATTCTTGTAGCCTGCCTTGTATGCTTCGCTGCTCTCGTCAGTCTTTTCGGGGAGCTGAACCATGATAAACTTGCGGTGTCCGCCGTCCTCTGCGTTTAACTGCATAACAGCGTGGGCGGTGGTGGCACTGCCACTGAAAAAGTCGAGGATAATTGAATCGAAATTGCTTGCCATAACTAACATAGCTTGAATGAGTTCAATCGGTTTAGGTGTGTCAAATACCTGAATACCGTCAAATAATTCCTTTATTAAGGCTGCTGCTTGACGAGTTGTTCCAAATCTATTTCCTTCCCATAAGTTTTCAGGTGTACGACCTTTTTGATCACACAAGTATATTTTCCTTATTATTCCTGAATTATCACTTTTGAACTTTATTTCACCACTTTGTATCTTTTCTTTGATTGATTCTTCTGACCATCTCCATCCGTTAGCAGGTGCCTTAATAATTGTTCCATTTGGAGCAATTATATCATAACATAAAGTTTTTCTATAATTTGGACTCCTAACATCACCACTTCGCCAAGCTCCTTTAGGATCATTGTCAGGATTAGAATAGTTCTTGTTATCCTCATCTGTTCTTTCAAAATAAAAATGTGGTAAATCATCTTTACTTTTGGAATAAACCAGTGTATGATTATATTGTCTTGAAAAATGAGGTTCATCATTTTTACTTTGCTGTGTATGCTTCCATATTATATTAGCAATAAAATTAGTATCTCCAAAAACTTCTTCACAAATCTTTTTCAAATTTTCAACTTCATTATCATCAATCGAAATAAAAATAACCCCGTCATCACTCAGCAAATTTCTCGCCAGCATAAGCCTTGAATAGATCATACTGCACCAATCGGAATGGAATCTGCCGTTTGAATCGGTGTTTTTGAAGAGGCGGTTGCCGTCCTCGTCGATTTGTCCGCTTTCCTCTGCGTAATCGTCCGCAGACACGGCAAAATCATCACGGTAGATAAAGTCATTTCCCGTGTTGTAGGGCGGGTCGATGTAGATCATCTTCACCTTGCCCAAATAGCTTTCCTGCAAAAGTTTCAGCACCTCAAGATTATCGCCCTCAATGTAGAGGTTTTCGGTGGTGTCCCAGTTCACGCTTTCCTCCACGCAGGGACGCAGGGTTTTGCGAATAGGGCGGTTAGCTTCGGCAATAGCCGCTTTTTTGCCTACCCATGTAAACTCGTAGGCTTCATCTCCCTCGGCAATATCCTCCGAAAGCATAGCCTTTAACAGCTCAAAATTAACAGCCTTTTTCAGCTTGCCGTTCTTGCCAGCCGTTTCCGTAATACAGTTCGGAAACAAAGCCTCTATTTTATCTATATTAGCCTCCGTCAGATTTACAGACTGCATTTTCATCTTCTCCATTACAATTCCTCCAATTGTTTTACAAGTGTTTTAAGTTGCTTGTTAAGTTCCACCTGTCGATTAAACTGCTTTTTTTTCCGCACCTTTGCACGGAGTTTGTCTATCTCTTTTTTCAGTTTATCCCTTGCTTGTTGCCGTTCAACCGATTCTTTCAGGCTTTCACCGTTCTCTCGGGCAAGCGTATTTCCCGCAATTTGTCGCACAAGATCTTCATAGACGGTATCCATGTTAAGACCGTTTATTTTCAAGTCAAAAGTATCCGTTCTCACCCAATCGGTGTGATAGTACTCTCCCACCTTAAAAGCGGTGTTTATACTTTCCTCCTTGTAGCCTGTCCAAAGCTGATATTGCTCCTCATATTCTAATATGAATATCAGATGATAATGCAACTGCTTGTCCATCTGCCTAAGCACATTTAGGTCAAGTTCTTTTGTTTTAAGCTTGATGTGAAACACTTCAACCTCTTCAACAATACTGCCTTTCTCCACATTCAGCGTATCTGCGGACAACTTATGTATCCAGCGTATGGACACGATTTGATCTATAAAGCTGCGTTCAAGCTTTTTATCAATAGTCAGTTTATCATAAAATTTGTTTTTCGGAACGAGTTTTCCGAAATATGTACCCTCGGGCAAAGCAAACATTATCATCACCTTTTTTTCAAAACAAAACATTGAATAATTCGGAATGCGGAATTCGGAATGCGGAGTTAAATGTTATAATAATTCTGAATTACTCTGAGTTTCTAATAAAACAAATAATTCCGCATTCCGCATTCCTAATTCCGAATTACCATAAGTTCCGCATTCCTAATTCCGAATTACCATAAGTTTCGCATTCCTAATTCCGAATTACCATAAGTTTCGCATTCCTAATTAGCATAAGTTCCGAATTAGCATAAGTTCCGCATTATTTTTTTTGTGTTTTTGTAATAGATACCAAAATACTGATTATCTCATTACAATCTTTATAAATATCCTCAAATTGTTTATCATCAATATATCCGCTTTCGTGTAACAATTCAAGCCAGTATGCCGTTTCATCGCTTTCCTTTAACGCAATATTCATTTTTGCATAAAAATCAGGCTTACTTTGTCCACGAACAGCCTCTCTTATATTCGCTCCTATGCTTGTTCTGCTTTTTAAAATCTGTTTGGATAAAATAAATTCTTTTTTCTTATCACAAAGAAATTTATACATTCGTATAATTCGTAAAGCAAAAGCTTTGCTTTTTTCCACTATAACATTTTCCATAACCCACCATTAATTATATGCGAAACGTATAATAATTCGGAATTCGGAATTCGGAATTAGGAATTATTATAACATTTAACTCCGCATTCTTAATTAGTATTCATTCCTTTATGAGTATTAATTCCGCATTCCGCATTCCTAATTCCGAATTACCACAAGTTCCGCATTCCGCATTCCTAATTCCGAATTACCACAAGTTCCGCATTCCTAATTCCGAATTACCACAAGTTCCGCATTCCTAATTCCGAATTACCATAATTTCCGCATTCCTAATTCCGAATTACCACAAGTTCCGCATTCCTAATTCCGAATTACCATAATTTCCGCATTCCTAATTCCGAATTACCATAATTTCCGCATTCCTAATTCCGAATTAAGTACCAATTCCTAATTATTTTTAACTACAAGGAAGCATATCAACTCAAAATCCTCCAATCCTTTTATGTCCGACACAAGGGCACTTGTTCCGCCTGCGGAAAATAGGCTGTCAATGTCGCTTTCGGTCTTGGTATCTATAATGGAGTCAATAGCCATACTCAGCAGTTCACTCATCTGCGACATATCCTTGCCGTCGTCCGTTTCCTTGTTAAATACCGCACATAAATCCTTTACAGGTTCGGACTTTCCTTTGCACAGCAGTCGCACATCATCAAGTAGCTTTTTGGGGTTGAGGTAGTCACATATCACTTCACCGTCAATACCTATATAGACCATGTAAAAGGGGTGTATGCGGTTTCTGTTGCCTATGTTCACATCGTCATTGACATTTCGCAGTACGAAAATAACACCCTCCGACAGTTCATCGGTAGCAGGTACGACAGCGTGAAGCCCTTTCGGCTTCTTTTCAATATCTTTATGTGTTTTTATGTATTCAAGAAGATCAAGGCGATATTCGTTAAGCCCCAAATCCATAATAGATATGCCGTCATTCATATCCTCCATATCCACAACTTCATTCATCATTTTACGAAGTTGTGAACTTCTGTATTCAAGGTCGCCTTTTTCCTCGGCATTTATAAGGTCGTCATCGCCTGTGGAGGTCATGACGGATATTTTCATTCTTGTTTCTACCCTTGATTTAAGGTTAAGGTAATCGTCAAGGTTCATATCCGGCCAGAAGTTCACAAGCTGAATTACCTCGTTTTTACTTCCGATACGGTCGATACGACCGAAACGCTGAGTTATGCGGACGGGGTTCCAATGTATATCATAGTTTACAAGGTAGTCGCAGTCTTGTAGGTTTTGTCCTTCGGAAATACAATCCGTGGCAATTAATATATCTATGTTTTGAGTACTGCCGGGCATAAGCACATCTCTCCCTTTTGATATGGGAGAAAAGAGGGTCAGTACATTGTTAAGGTTGGTGCGTTTTAACTTGACGGTCGTTTTCCCGTCAACACTTCCCGTAACAACGGCGGTTTCAAGCCCAAAATTTTTCTTTGCATATTTGCTTACATGTTCGTATAGATATTCCGCTGTATCTGAAAACGCTGTAAATATAAGTATTTTTTTGTTACCTGTATTTATGGGTGCGTTTTGTTTTTTTGTAATTAGGTCAAGTAATGCTTGCAACTTCAAATCATGTTCGGGTGTGATATCCTTTGTCATAAGTATAAGCAACTCAAGGGATTCTCTGTCTTTTATAAGTTCCTTTCTCCAAGAAATGTAATCCATATCTGCAAGGCTTATTTTAACCTTTTTACCGACCACAAAATCTACATTGCTGTCGTCTATGTCAAGGTCGTTTTCCGAAATATCGTAGGCATCAATATTTGCCTCTCCGTGTTTTTCAAAGTTATTTATTGAATTTACGGTAATATCTATTAATTTATAAATACGCTCTAAAGTCAACAAGAATGAGTTGACGGAACTTTCCAGTCTTTTTAAAAGATTTATTGCCATAAGGCGGCGAATTCCAAGTTCACGATTTGACTGCCTAAAATTATCGCTTATATCCATATATTTTGAAAGCTTACTTTCAAAAATGAAATGTGAGGGCATATAAATACACAAAGAAAGCTCCATAAGAGTTGTGTATATATCGTTATAGTTGATAGCATCCCCAAGGTCGGTCAAAGGCGGTCTTAATGAAATGGGTTTTAATCTTTCGGGGAATTTGCCTATTTTTTCGGTGTTGTAGTATTTTTGTATATGCTTTCTCGAACGTGCTATTGTTACGCTGTCAAGCAATTCAAAAAAATCAAAGTCAAGCATACGCAAAAGAGAGTCCGTTGTTCTTGTATCCTTTGAAAATTCGCTCCATTTGTTGAAAACTCCCTGTGCCTGCCTAAATATTTGGTCTATGTTTTTATTTGTATTAAGTTTTTCATTCAAGAGGTCGGAATGTCCTTCATAAGCAAGTGCAAGCTGATTACGAAGATCCGAAAAACGATTATTTACAGGTGTTGCCGAAAGCATAAGCACCTTTGTTTTTACTCCTGAACGAATGACCTTATCCATAAGGCGTTTATACCTGTTTTCATGGGTGTTTGAGTGTGTGCCTATACCGTTTCTGAAATTGTGGGACTCGTCTATCACAATAAGGTCATAATTGCCCCAATTCAATCGTTCCAGATCAAGTCCGTTTGAATACCCTACGTCTCGTGAAAGGTCTGTATGAAAAAGCACATCATAATTAAGCCTGTCTGTGGCAATAGGATTGTTTACATAGTTATCCTTGTATGTGTTCCAATTCTCGGCAAGCTTTTTCGGGCAAAGCACAAGTACGGTTTTATTACGGTTTTCATAATATTTAATTACGGCAAGTGCGGTAAAAGTTTTACCTAAACCTACACTATCCGCAAGAATACAGCCGTTGTATTTTTCCAACTTGTTTATAATGGCTAACACGGCATCTCTTTGAAAGTCGTAAAGCATATCCCAAATTTTGCTTTGCTTGAAACCCGTTGCTTCATTGGGAAGTTCATCCTCCGAAATATCCTCAAGAAATTCACTGAAAACGTGGTATAAGGTCATAAAATATATAAATTCGGGAGAGTTCTCGTTATATGCCGTGTTAATATTTTCAATGACAATATCCGTTACGTCGGTCAGCTTCTCTTTGTCGTTCCATATAGCGTCGAATAACTGCATATACTGCTTTGCGAACTCGGAGTCCATTCGGCTTACCATATTGTAAACGTTATTTCCTCTTTCACATCCCAAATCTACCGTGGTAAACCCGGTTAAGGGGTTATATACAACATCTTCCTTTTCTCCCGATACCGTCATAAACCCCATCATATTTTCTCCGGTAACGTTCGACTTAAATTTTGCTTTTTTACGTATCCAATCGGCACATTCACTTGCTATTGCCTTTTGTGTCATCTCGTTGCGAAGTTTAATTTCAAATTCCGTTCCGTATAAACTTTGCTCACGGTCAAACTGGGGAATGTAAAATTCTCGCTTTTCTTTTTTCGCTCTTTCCGTGATAAAAGTGGGTGATGTAAATATAAAGCGAAATTCGTCTATATTGCTTAGTTCTTTTTTTAATTCACGATAAGCATACATCGAAAAACAAGCAGCGGCAACAGACACTTTGCTGTTCTTATCTATGGTTTGCTTTAAATCATCTTTTAAAAGTGTGTTGATATTATCTATTAACAACATATAACAGCCCCCATAAAACCCAATACATAACAATCTATCATTTATCTAATATTATTAGTATAACAAATTTTTTGTTAAAAATAAATACTTAATTTATGCGAAAGTATATTTATTTCTGTTAATTATTATGGTGTAATTATTTATGTGGTTTATAGTTTTATCTTAATAAGGAGTAACGGAATGGCAAAAGGGTTATTGGATATATTGTTGGATAAAATATTTGATGAAAAATTTACCGGTTGGTATGGGGAAAAACTGACGGAAAAAGAACTGAAATTTGCCAATCTTTTGGGAAAGAAGGGCAAGATACTGAAAAATGTGTACTTACCCAAAGATAACGGCGAGACTTCGGAAGTGGATGTTATTTACATCACTCAGAAGGGCATCTCCCATATAGGAAGTGTTGTTTGCGATAATTCTTTAAAAATACAGAAAGTTCCCAAAAATAAATTTAAAAAGATAAGGAAACTTGTAAATAAAATATAAGGGGAACTCTAAAAAGTGATATTGAAGTAAATAGAGGTTCCCCAAAATCAAAATAGATCTGAATGTGTACCTGTACGAGAGGCAACTAAAATTGCGGTGTTTTCTTGTATTTTATAGATAAGCAACCAATCAGGCTGTATATGACATTCGCGAAAACCCGTATAATTGCCCGTAAGGGGATGATCATGGTGCTTAGTATCTAACGGCTCCTCATTTATTAAGCGATCAAGCACTTCCGCCAACAAAGACAGATCATAGCCACGTTTTTTTATGACCTTATAGTCTTTTTTGAACTTTCCCGTTACCGTAAGCTTAAGCATCGTTATCAAGCTCCTTAAAAAGCTCTTCTGCTGAGGAATACTGCTTCGATGGTTTCCTTCCCTCTATTATATCGTTAGCTTCTTTCATGGCAGTTTCTGTTTCACTATTGAACTTTGGTTGCTTGATAATAAAAGGTATACCGCCGAAGGCAATGGATTGATTGATAAAGATATTTATAGCTGTACTCATATCCATGCCCAAAGATGAAAAGAGCTTTTGTGCTTGAGCTTTAGTTTGTGAGTCGATACGAATATTTATATTTGTGGTAGACATAAAATCAGCTCCTTTTTTGTTTTATGTTATCACAATATGAATACATTGTCAATACGAGAATGGCGATTAGCGAGTGGTCATAGGTTTTGGAAGAGTCTATAAACGATAATTTGTTGAGCAAAATTTATCGACCCAAATCAATTTTTAGCTAAAGCGAAAAAATTGATTTTTCCTGCTTCGGTTTTGGTAATTGTTGAATTTGTTTTTGTGGCAGAACCTCTACGGTCAGCTAAAGCTACCACCTTTCTGTCAGCTGTGGATGTTCAGGCGAGGCTTAGGTGTCGATGTGGCGCCGTGGGAAGTTATGGCGACATATTTTGAAATAACAACAAAGTAAGGGGACCTCTAAAAAGTGCTATTGAAGTAAAATTGAGATAGCTTGTTCGAGGACTAGGAAATGGCTCGAAGCCAATGTAGAGCATTGGTGAGAGACATTGACGACGTAATCGGACAAGATAGCCAATTTTACGATTTA